>NZ_JAHZPT010000007.1:0-77739 GCF_019929545.1 Streptococcus mitis | reverse complement strand
ATGTGCCAACTAAATGAGACACATACAGTTGATTTTTTCTTTTGTGATAAGAGTGGAGTTTTTAGAGGTGCCCAATATAGGGATAGATAAATAAAATCGTATTTTCCCGTAAAAAGGAAAAAAGCTTTTTCATTTTCCATAATTTTCTGCTCAAATTATGGTACAATGAAGAGTAAGATTTTAAGTTAGAAATGAGACTGATTTGTATGAGAAAATTTAACAGCCATTCGATTCCGATTCGGCTTAATTTATTGTTTTCAATCGTCATTTTACTCTTTATGACCATTATTGGTCGCCTGCTTTATATGCAGGTTTTGAACAAGGATTTTTACGAAAAAAAGCTAGCCTCAGCTAGTCAGACCAAGGTCACAACCAGTTCTGCCCGTGGGGAAATTTATGATGCTAGTGGAAAACCTTTGGTAGAAAATACGCTAAAGCAGGTTGTTTCCTTTACACGTAGTAACAAAATGACGGCTGCAGATTTGAAAGAAACAGCCAAGAAGTTGCTAGCCTATGTGGGTGTGTCTTCTCCGACAGTGACTGACCGACAGTTGGCGGATTATTACCTAGCAGATCAAGAGGTCTATAAGAAAGCAGTGGAAAGTTTACCACGTGAGAAGCGACTTGATTCTGATGGCAATCAATTATCTGAATCTGAGCTTTACAATAACACTGTTGAAAGTATCGATCCAAGTCAATTGACTTACTCGGATGACGAAAAGAAAGAAATTTATCTTTTTAGTCAGTTAAATGCTGTTGGAAACTTTGCGACAGGAACCATTGCGACAGATCCTCTAAATGATTCTCAGGTGGCTGTTATTGCCTCTATTTCAAAGGAGATGCCTGGCATTAGTATTTCTACTTCTTGGGATCGAAAGATTTTGGAAACTTCCCTTTCTTCTATAGTAGGGAGTGTATCCAGTGAAAAAGCTGGTCTCCCAGCGGAAGAAGCAGAAGCCTATCTTAAAAAAGGCTATTCTCTAAATGACCGTGTTGGAACCTCGTATTTGGAAAAGCAATATGAAGAGACCTTGCAAGGAAAACGCTCGGTGAAGGAAATTCATCTAGATAAGTATGGGAATATGGAAAGTGTCGAAAATATCGAAGCTGGTACTAAAGGGAACAATATTAAACTGACCATTGATTTGGCCTTCCAAGATAGTGTGGATGCTTTGCTGAAAAGTTATTTCAATTCCGAGCTAGGAAATGGTGGAGCCAAGTATTCTGAGGGTGTGTATGCAGTCGCCCTTAACCCCAAAACAGGTGCTGTTTTGTCTATGTCAGGACTCAAACATGACCTGAAAACGGGAGAGTTGACTCCTGATTCCTTGGGAACGGTAACCAATGTCTTTGTCCCAGGTTCGGTTGTTAAGGCCGCTACCATCAGCTCAGGTTGGGAAAATGGTGTTTTATCAGGAAACCAAACCTTAACAGATCAGCCTATTGTTTTCCAAGGTTCAGCTCCAATTTATTCTTGGTATAAATTGGCATATGGATCTTTTCCTATTACAGCTGTGGAAGCCTTGGAGTATTCATCCAATGCTTACATGGTTCAAACCGCTCTTGGAATCATGGGCCAGACCTATCAACCAAATATGTTTGTTGGAACCAGCAATTTGGAAACAGCTATGGGAAAACTTCGTGCGACCTTTGGCGAATATGGCTTGGGGGCTGCGACCGGAATTGACCTACCAGATGAATCTACTGGATTTGTTCCCAAAGAGTATAGCTTTGCTAATTACATCACCAATGCCTTTGGGCAGTTTGATAACTATACGCCCATGCAGTTGGCTCAGTATGTAGCAACTATTGCAAATGATGGTGTTCGGATTGCACCTCACATTGTCGAGGGGATTTATGGAAACAACGAACAAGGTGGCTTAGGGAACTTAATCCAATCTGTTGAAACCAAGGAAATGAATAAAATTAATATTTCTGAGTCTGATGTTTCCATCCTCCAACAAGGCTTTTATCAAGTGTCACATGGTGGTAGTGCTTTGACAACAGGTCGTGCCTTTTCAAATGGTGCAGCGGTATCCATTAGTGGAAAAACAGGTACTGCCGAAAGTTATGTTGCAGGTGGTCAAGAAGCTAACAATACTAATGCTGTGGCCTATGCACCATCAGATAATCCTCAAATCGCTGTAGCTGTTGTCTTCCCTCATAACACCAACCTTACAAATGGTGTCGGACCTTCCATTGCGCGCGATATTATCAACCTCTATAACCAACATCATCCAATGAATTAGAAAGGAACATATGCTTTATCCAACACCTATTGCTAAGCTAATTGACAGTTATTCGAAGTTACCGGGTATCGGGATTAAGACGGCTACCCGTCTGGCCTTCTATACTATTGGAATGTCTGATGACGATGTCAATGAATTTGCCAAAAACCTCCTTTCTGCTAAGAGAGAGCTGACCTATTGCTCCATCTGTGGTCGTTTGACTGATGACGATCCTTGCTCTATCTGTACCGATCCAAGTCGTGACCAGACAACCATTTTAGTTCTCGAGGATAGTCGCGATGTGGCGGCTATGGAGAATATCCAAGAATACCACGGACTCTATCATGTCTTACATGGTCTTATTTCTCCAATGAATGGCGTCAGTCCAGATGATATCAATCTCAAGAGCCTTATGACTCGTCTGATGGATAGTGAAGTTTCAGAAGTAATCGTAGCAACAAATGCTACAGCAGATGGGGAAGCGACATCCATGTATCTTTCTCGTTTGCTCAAGCCAGCTGGTATCAAGGTTACGCGTCTAGCACGAGGTCTCGCTGTCGGAGCGGACATTGAGTATGCGGACGAAGTGACACTCTTACGAGCCATTGAAAATCGAACAGAGCTGTAAGTTTGGACAAATTAACAAACTCAATTCATTTATATAAAAAATCACGGAGACCGACAGTTGTTTTATCGGTCTCTTTTTAGATTTATTGAAGACCAGTATCAGGTTCAAGTTTAAAAAAAGAAGCAAATATGATATACTAAAGAACGAGTATTCTATTAGAATTGGAACAAATAATATGAAACAAACGATTATTCTTTTATACGGTGGACGCAGTGCAGAGCGTGAAGTCTCTGTTCTTTCAGCTGAGAGTGTGATGCGTGCGGTCAACTACGACCGTTTCACAGTCAAGACTTTCTTCATCAGCCAGTCAGGTGACTTTATTAAAACGCAAGAATTTAGCCAGACTCCAGGTCAAGAGGATCGTCTTATGACCAATGAAACCATTGATTGGGATAAGCAAGTTGCACCAAGTGCTATATACGAAGAGGGAGCAGTGGTCTTTCCAGTCCTTCACGGTCCGATGGGAGAAGATGGCTCAGTTCAAGGCTTCCTCGAAGTTTTGAAAATGCCTTATGTTGGTTGTAACATCTTGTCATCTAGTCTTGCCATGGATAAAATCACCACTAAGCGTGTCTTAGAATCTGTCGGGATTGCCCAAGTTCCTTATGTGGCCATTGTCGAAGGTGATGATATGACTGCTAAAATTGCTGAAGTTGAAGAAAAATTGACTTATCCAGTTTTCACAAAACCATCAAACATGGGGTCAAGTGTCGGTATTTCTAAGTCTGAAAATCAAGAGGAACTCCGTCAAGCTTTGAAACTTGCCTTCCAATATGACAGCCGTGTCTTGGTAGAGCAAGGGGTAAATGCTCGTGAAATCGAGGTTGGTCTCTTGGGCAACTACGATGTCAAGAGTACGCTACCAGGAGAAGTAGTCAAGGATGTTGCCTTTTATGACTACGATGCCAAGTATATTGACAACAAGATTACCATGGATATCCCAGCTAAAATCAGTGATGATGTGGTAGCTATCATGCGTCAAAATGCAGAAACTGCCTTCCGTGCCATTGGTGGCCTCGGTCTATCTCGTTGCGATTTCTTCTATACAGATAAGGGAGAGATTTTCCTAAACGAGCTCAATACCATGCCAGGTTTCACCCAGTGGTCTATGTACCCACTACTTTGGGACAATATGGGAATCAGCTACCCAGAACTAATCGAGCGTTTGGTTGAACTTGCTAAGGAAAGTTTTGACAAGCGCGAAGCACATTTGCTATAAAAATGAAAGAGAGGGTAGGAGCCAGAACTATCACTGCAAGGTGACTAGAGTTCTCGGGCTTCGACCCTTTTTAAAGGAGTAGAAATGAAATTAACAATCCATGAAGTTGCCCAAGTTGTCGGAGCTAAAAATGATGTCAGCATCTTTGATGATGCTCAGTTGGAAAATGCTGAGTTTGATAGTCGTTTGATTGCGGCAGGAGATTTATTTGTCCCCCTCAAAGGTGCGCGTGACGGTCATGACTTTATCGAAACAGCTTTTGAAAATGGCGCTGCTGTAACCCTGTCTGAGAAAGAGGTTGCAAATCATCCCTATATTCTAGTAGATGATGTTCTGACTGCCTTTCAGCAACTAGCAGCCTACTATCTCGAAAAAACGACTGTTGATGTCTTTGCGGTTACGGGTTCAAATGGTAAGACAACGACCAAGGATATGTTGGCACACTTGCTATCAACAACCTACAAAACCTACAAAACACAAGGCAACTACAATAATGAGATTGGTCTTCCTTACACAGTTCTCCATATGCCTGAAGGAACAGAAAAGTTGGTCTTGGAGATGGGGCAGGATCACTTGGGCGATATTCATGTCTTGTCTGAATTGGCTCGTCCAAAAACAGCCATCGTGACCTTGGTTGGAGAAGCCCATTTGGCCTTTTTCAAAGACCGTTCTGAGATTGCTAAAGGAAAAATGCAAATTGCAGACGGGATGTCTTCGAATTCCTTGCTCTTGGCACCAGCAGATCCGATTGTAGAGGACTACTTACCAGCTGATAAAAAGGTGGTCCGTTTTGGGCAAGGAGCTGACTTGGAAATTACCGACTTGGTTGAGCGTAAGGATAGTTTGACCTTTAAGGCTAATTTCTTGGAACAAGAACTTGATTTGCCAGTGACTGGTAAGTACAATGCCACCAATGCTATGATTGCGTCCTATGTTGCCCTACAAGAAGGAGTTTCAGAGGAGCAGATTCGTCAGGCTTTTCGAGATCTTGAATTGACGCGTAACCGTACCGAGTGGAAGAAAGCAACCAATGGAGCAGATATCCTGTCAGATGTTTACAATGCCAATCCAACTGCTATGAAGCTGATTTTAGAGACTTTCTCTGCCATTCCAGCCAATGAAGGTGGCAAGAAAATTGCAGTGTTGGCGGATATGAAGGAGCTTGGGGACCAGTCTATTCAGCTTCATAATCAGATGATTTTGAGCCTTTCTCCAGATGTGCTTGATACCGTTATTTTCTATGGAGAAGACATTGCTGAATTAGCCCAATTGGCCAGTCAAATGTTCCCAATTGGCCACGTTTACTACTTCAAGAAAACAGAAGACCAAGACCAATTTGAAGACCTAGTCAAGCAGGTCAAAGAAAGCCTTGGAGTCAATGACCAAATCCTACTCAAAGGCTCTAACTCTATGAATCTAGCCAAATTAGTAGAAAGTTTAGAAAATGAAGCCAAGTGATTTTGTCAAACATTTACGTATTTCTAAATTCATTTTTGACAAATAGCATGGTATAATAAAATGCAGGAAAATTTTGAATCATGAGGAATACTAGATGAATTTATGGGATATTTTCTTTACGACCCAAGCAACAGAGCCACCCAAGTTTGATCTTTATTGGTATGTCAGTATATTTACACTCTTGGCCTTGACCTTTTATACAGCCTATCGTTATCGTGAAAAGAAGGTTTACCAACGATTTTTCCAAATCTTGCAGGCCGTTCAGTTAATCCTTCTTTATGGTTGGTATGGGGTCAATCATATGCCACTGTCAGAAAGTTTACCCTTTTACCATTGCCGTATGGCTATGTTTGTGGTGCTCTTGCTTCCTGGTCAGTCTAAATATAGGCAGTATTTTGCATTACTAGGAACATTTGGGACATTAGCTGCCTTTGTTTATCCAGTGCCAGATCCCTATCCTTTCCCACATATTGCCATTTTGTCCTTTATCTTTGGGCACTTAGCTCTCTTGGGGAACTCACTGGTTTATCTCTTGAGACAGTATAACGCGCGATTGCTGGATGTGAAGGGAATTTTTCTCATGACCTTTGCACTAAATGCCTTGATTTTTGTGGTCAATTTAGTAACAGGTGGAGATTACGGATTCTTGACAAAACCACCATTGGTTGGAGACCATGGCTTAGTAGCTAATTATTTAATCGTTTCCCTGGCCTTATCAGCAGCGATTACGTTAACAAAGAAAATCTTGGAACTATTTTTAGAACAAGAAGCAGAAAAAATGATTGCAAAGAAAGCTTAGAAATGAGCTTTCTTTTTTTCATAAATCTGATTTTTTATAACTTGTTTGGAAAATAAAAAAAGCTAAGGAAAGAATGTGAAAAAATGGTAAGTAAATTTAGGAAAAACTAAGCACGATTGGATTTTTTGTGTTATAATATTCTGTGAATAGCTATGCCCTATTTTAGCTATATTGAATAGAAGTTTGAAACTTGGAAGAGAGAGGATGCGATGTAATGGCTAGAGATGGTTTTTTTACAGGCTTAGATATCGGAACTAATTCGATTAAAGTGTTGGTTGCCGAGCATAGAAATGGTGAACTTAATGTAATTGGTGTAAGTAATGCCAAGAGTAAAGGTGTAAAGGATGGGATTATCGTTGATATTGAAGCAGCAGCAACTGCTATCAAGTCAGCTATTTCCCAAGCAGAAGAGAAAGCTGGCATTTCAATCAAATCAGTGAATGTTGGTTTGCCTGGAAATCTTTTGCAAGTAGAACCAACTCAAGGTATGATTCCAGTTACATCTGATACAAAAGAAATTACAGATCAAGATGTTGAAAATGTTGTTAAATCAGCCTTGACAAAGAGTATGACACCAGATCGTGAAGTCATTACTTTTATTCCAGAAGAATTTATCGTAGATGGTTTCCAAGGTATTCGTGACCCACGCGGCATGATGGGTGTTCGTCTTGAAATGCGTGGTTTGCTTTACACAGGTCCACGTACTATTCTTCACAATTTACGCAAGACAGTTGAGCGCTCAGGTGTTCAAGTTGAAAATATTATTATTTCACCATTGGCTTTGGTTCGTTCAGTCTTGAACGAAGGAGAGCGTGAATTTGGAGCTACTGTGATTGATATGGGAGCAGGTCAAACAACTGTTGCTACAATCCGTAACCAAGAACTCCAGTTTACAAATATTCTTCAAGAAGGTGGAGATTATGTCACAAAAGATATCTCTAAAGTCTTGAAGACTTCACAGAAATTAGCTGAAGGATTGAAATTAAACTATGGTGAAGCCTACCCTTCACTTGCAAGCAATGAAACCTTCCAAGTTGAAGTAATTGGTGAAGTAGAGCCTGTAGAAGTTACAGAAAGCTACCTAGCAGAGATTATTTCAGCCCGCATTAAGCACATTTTTGAACAAATCAAACAAGAGTTGGAAAGAAGACATTTGTTGGATCTTCCAGGTGGGATTGTTCTGATTGGTGGAAATGCTATTTTACCAGGTGTTGTAGAACTTGCACAGGAAGTCTTTGGCGTTGGTGTCAAACTTTACGTTCCAAATCAAGTTGGAATCCGTAATCCTGCCTTCGCTCATGTGATTAGCTTGTCTGAATTTGCTGGTCAATTGACTGAGGTGCATTTATTAGCACAAAGAGCAGTCAAGGGTGAGGATACTTTGCGTCACCAACCAATTAATTTTGGTGGGATGATTCAACGCGTTACGCAAGTAGCACAACCTACCCCTATTCAACCAGTTCAAAATACTGAGGTAGAGCAATCAGCTTCTACGAACGTAGTTGCTCCGAAAGAAGATAAAGTATCTTCTCAAAATAAACCAAAAATCGCAGATCGTTTCCGTGGCTTAATCGGAAGCATGTTTGATGAATAAAAGAGGAAAAATAAACTATGACATTTTCATTTGATACAGCAGCAGCTCAAGGTGCAGTTATTAAAGTAATCGGTGTTGGTGGAGGTGGTGGTAACGCCATTAACCGCATGGTTGACGAAGGTGTTGCAGGCGTAGAATTTATCGCAGCAAACACAGATGTACAAGCTTTGAGTAGTACAAAAGCTGAGACTGTAATTCAGTTAGGCCCTAAATTGACTCGTGGTTTGGGTGCTGGCGGTCGACCTGAAGTTGGTCAAAAGGCAGCTGAAGAAAGCGAAGAAGCCTTGACTCAAGCTATTACTGGAGCAGATATGGTCTTCATTACTGCAGGTATGGGAGGTGGCTCTGGTACTGGTGCAGCTCCTGTTATTGCCCGCATTGCTAAAGATTTAGGTGCTCTTACAGTTGGTGTTGTGACACGTCCTTTCGGTTTCGAAGGAAGCAAACGTGGTCAGTACGCTGTAGAAGGAATCAATCAACTTCGTGAGCATGTAGATACTCTATTGATTATTTCAAACAACAACTTGCTTGAAATTGTTGATAAGAAAACTCCACTTCTTGAAGCTCTTAGCGAAGCAGATAACGTACTTCGCCAAGGTGTTCAAGGGATTACGGACTTGATTACAAATCCTGGTTTGATTAACCTTGATTTTGCCGATGTGAAAACAGTTATGGCAAATAAAGGAAACGCCCTAATGGGTATCGGTATCGGTAGTGGTGAAGAACGTGTGGTAGAAGCAGCTCGTAAGGCAATCTACTCACCACTTCTTGAAACAACTATTGACGGTGCTGAGGATGTTATCGTCAACGTTACTGGTGGTCTTGATTTAACCTTGATTGAGGCAGAAGAAGCATCAGAAATTGTTAATCAAGCAGCTGGTCAAGGAGTAAACATTTGGCTCGGAACATCTATCGATGAAAACATGAAAGATGAAATCCGTGTTACAGTCGTTGCAACTGGTGTTCGTCAAGATCGTGTGGAAAAAGTTGTGGGCCATGCACCAAGACAAGCTGTCCGTCATGAACAAGCAAGTCCTAGTCATGCACACAATCATAATCGTCAGTTTGATATGGCTGAAACTGCAGAAATTCCAAGTCCAGCACCTCGCCGTACAGAAACTTCTCAAACTTCAGCATTTGGTGATTGGGACTTGCGTCGTGAGACAATTGTTCGACCAACTGATTCAGTGGTATCACCAGTTGAACGTTTCGAAGCGCCATCTTTACACGATGAGGATGAATTAGACACTCCTCCATTTTTCAAAAATCGTTAAGTAAATGAATTTGAAAGAAAATACAGAGCGTGTTTTTCAACAAATAAAAGATGCAAGTCAGCAGTCAGGAAGAGAAGCCAATTCTGTTTCGGTTGTTGCTGTTACAAAATATGTAGACGTACCGACAGCGGAGGCTTTGCTTCCGCTAGGTGTGCATCATATTGGTGAAAATCGTGTAGATAAATTTCTTGAGAAATATGAAGCTTTAAAAGATGGAAATATCACCTGGCATTTGATTGGAACCTTGCAAAGACGCAAGGTCAAAGATGTCATTCAGTATATTGATTATTTCCACGCTTTGGATTCATTAAAGCTAGCAGAGGAAATTCAAAAAAGAAGTGACCGAGTTGTTAAGTGTTTCTTACAAGTAAATATCTCAAGGGAAGAGAGCAAACATGGTTTTTCAAAGGAAGAACTATTGGAGCTCTTGCCAGAATTGGCTACCTTAGATAAAATTGAATATGTCGGCTTGATGACAATGGCTCCTTTTGAAGCTAGTAGTGATGAGTTGAAAGAAATTTTTAAAGCTACACAGGATTTGCAACTAGAAATTAGAGAAAAACAAATTCCCAATATGCCAATGACGGACTTGAGTATGGGTATGAGTCGTGACTACAAGGAAGCGATTGAATTTGGCTCAACATTTGTCAGAATTGGTACAGCATTTTTTAAATAGGAAAGAAATATGTCTTTAAAAGATAGATTTGATAAATTTATAGATTATTTTACAGAAGATGGAGAAGATGTTGGTACTGCATATCAGCCTAAAGCTGAAGAGCCGATTGTGACTCCAGTCCCTTCTGTTCAAGAGTTGCCTCAACAAGCTGGTAGCACGCCATCTAAAGATAAAAACATCACTCGTCTTCATGCCCGTCAACAAGAGTTGGCTATGCAAAGTCAACGTTCTACTGATAAGGTGACAATTGATGTTCGTTATCCACGTAAATACGAAGATGCCACAGATATTGTTGATTTATTAGCTGGTAACGAAAGTATTTTGATTGATTTCCAATATATGACAGAAGTTCAAGCTCGTCGTTGTTTGGACTATCTGGATGGGGCGCGCCACGTTTTAGCTGGTAACATGAAAAAGGTAGCATCTACTATGTACCTGCTGACACCAGTTGATGTTGTCGTCAATATTGAAGACATCAAAATTCCAGATGAATCACAAAATGGTGAATTTGGCTTTGATATGAAACGTACGAGAGTGAGATAATGATCTTTCTCATTCGTTTTGTTCAAAATGCAGTGGATATCTATTCACTGATTTTAATCGTGTTTGCTCTGATGTCTTGGTTTCCCAATGCTTATGAATCACGTCTTGGACGCTTGATTATTAGTTTAGTGAAACCGATAATAGCTCCCTTGCAACGTTTGCCCCTCCAGATTGCAGGTCTTGACTTGTCTGTCTGGATTGCGGTATTACTAGTTCACTTCCTAGGGGAGCAGTTGATTCGACTTTTAGTGATCTTTCTATGAACAAGATGATTTATCAACACTTTTCTAAGAATGATTCGTCTTTTATTGATAAAGGATTAGAATGGATAAAAAAGGTAGAAGATTCTTATTCTCCTTTTTTAACACCCTTTGTAAATCCCCATCAAGAAAAGATTTTAAAGGTTCTAGCATCGACCAACGGCATCTCCTATATGAGCAGTCGGCAGTTTCTTGAAACTGAATATGTACGGGTACTCCTGTATCCTGATTATTTTGAGCCGGAATTCTCTGATTTTGAACTTTCCTTGCAAGAAATAGTCTATCCTAATAAGTTTGAACGCCTAACGCATGCAAAAATATTAGGAACTGTTTTAAATCAGCTAGGAATCGATAGGAAGCTATTTGGTGATATCTTAGTCAACGAAGAGAGAGCACAGATTATCATAAATCGACAGTTTATGCTCCTTTTTCAAGACGGCATTACGAAAATTGCTCGTTTACCGGTTCGTCTAGAAGAACGGGATTTTACTGAGAGAATTGCTACTGTAGAAGATTATCAAGAATTAGATATTTGTATTGCTAGTTCTAGATTAGATGTTTTTCTGGCAGGTGTCTTCAAGCTGTCTAGAAATCAGGCAAGTCAGTTAATTGAAAAACAGGCAGTCCAAGTCAATTACCATTTAGTTGAAAAATCAGATTATGCAGTTCAAGTTGGTGATCTGATTAGTGTAAGGAAATTTGGTCGATTGAAACTCATTAGGGATAATGGGCAAACAAAAAAAGATAAAAAGAAATTAACGGTCCAATTGTTATTAAGTAAGTGAGGAAAAATATGCCAATTACATCGTTAGAAATCAAAGATAAAACCTTTAGCACACGCTTCAGAGGGTTTGATCAAGAAGAAGTAGATGAATTTTTAGATATTGTAGTCCGTGATTATGAAGATTTGGTTCGCTCTAATCATGATAAGGATTTACATATTAAGAGTTTGGAAGAGCGTTTGTCTTACTTTGATGAGATGAAAGATTCATTGAGTCAATCTGTATTGATTGCACAAGATACAGCAGAGCGAGTAAAACATGCTGCAACTGAACGTGCAAACAATATTATCCAACAGGCAGAGCAAGATGCACAACGTTTGTTGGAAGAAGCTAAGTATAAGGCAAATGAAATTCTTCGTCACGCAACTGACAATGCTAAGAAGGTTGCAGTTGAAACAGAAGAATTGAAGAACAAGAGCCGTGTCTTCCATCAACGTCTTAAATCTACAATTGAGAGCCAGTTAGCAATTGTTGAATCTTCAGATTGGGAAGATATTCTTCGCCCAACAGCGACTTATCTTCAGACAAGTGATGAGGCCTTCAAAGAAGTGGTCAGCGAAGTCTTAGGTGATTCTGTCTTACAACAACATCCAGAGGAAGAACCAATTGATATTACTCGCCAGTTTTCTCCAGAAGAAATGGCAGAGTTGCAAGCGCGTATCGAAGCGGCTAATAAGGAACTTGCAGAAGCCGAAGCAAGAGCTGAGCAGGAACAAGTAGTTTCACCAGCTCCAGCTCCGATTGTTGAAGAAAGTCCAGCTCATCCAGTTGGTCCAATGTATGAAGAGCCAGAAGTAGTCCCAAGCCATTACTCAGGCCCAACACCAGCTACTGAAGCTGTAAGCTCAGAACCAGGTTTTGCGGCACCGCAAGAATCTGTTACAATTTTATAAGAAATGATCTGAGAACAATATCTTATCCTTATATTTCCAGCGAGCAGGAGATGGTGTAAGTCCTGCATTCCCTAGCGATAAGATTATCCTCTCAAACAATCAAGTCTGAAGCTAGTAAGATTTGACGTTCCCCACGTTACGGGATAAGAGGGAGAGAGACTAGATCTTTTTCCGAATAAAGGTGGTACCACGATTTTCGTCCTTTTTGGCAGTCGTGGTTTTTAATTTGTTATTATTTATAAAGGAGATACCATGAAACTCAAAGATACCCTTAATCTTGGGAAAACAGCTTTCCCAATGCGTGCAGGCCTTCCTACCAAAGAGCCAGTTTGGCAAAAGGAATGGGAAGATGCAAAACTTTATCAACGTCGTCAAGAACTAAATGAAGGGAAACCGCATTTTGTCTTGCATGATGGCCCTCCATACGCAAACGGAAATATCCACGTTGGACATGCCATGAATCATATCTCAAAAGATATCATCATTCGTTCTAAGTCTATGTCAGGTTTTAACGCACCTTATATCCCAGGTTGGGATACTCATGGTCTGCCAATCGAGCAGGTTTTGGCAAAACAAGGTGTTAAACGTAAAGAAATGGACTTGGTTGAGTACTTGAAACTTTGTCGTGAGTACGCTCTTTCTCAAGTTTATAAACAACGTGATGATTTCAAGCGCTTGGGGATGTCAGGTGACTGGGAAAATTTATATGTGACTTTAACTCCAGACTATGAAGCAGCCCAAATCCGTGTATTTGGTGAGATGGCTAATAAAGGCTATATCTACCGTGGTGCCAAGCCAGTTTACTGGTCATGGTCATCTGAGTCAGCCCTTGCCGAAGCGGAAATTGAATACCATGATTTGGTTTCAACTTCTCTTTACTATGCCAATAAAGTAAAAGATGGCAAAGGTGTTCTAGATACAGATACCTACATCGTTGTCTGGACAACTACTCCATTTACTATCACAGCTTCTCGTGGTTTGACTGTCGGAGCGGATATTGATTACGTCTTGGTTCAACCTGCTGGTGAAGCTCGTAAGTTTGTCGTTGCTGCAGAATTGTTGATTAGCTTGTCTGAGAAATTTGGCTGGGTTGATGTTCAAGTTTTGGCAACTTACCGTGGTCAAGAACTCAACCACATCGTAACAGAACACCCATGGGATACAGCTGTAGATGAATTGGTTATTCTTGGTGACCACGTTACAACTGACTCTGGTACAGGTATTGTCCATACCGCCCCAGGTTTTGGTGAGGACGACTACAATGTTGGTATTGCTAATGGTCTTGAAGTCGCAGTGACTGTTGACGAACGTGGTATCATGATGAAGAATGCTGGTTCTGAGTTTGAAGGCCAATTCTACGACAAAGTGGTTTCAACTGTTATCGAGAAACTTGGTAACCTCCTTCTTGCCCAAGAAGAAATCTCTCACTCATATCCATTTGACTGGCGTACCAAGAAACCAATCATCTGGCGTGCAGTGCCACAGTGGTTCGCCTCTGTTTCAAAATTCCGCCAAGAAATCTTGGACGAAATTGAAAAAGTGAAATTCCACTCAGAATGGGGTAAAGTCCGTCTTTACAATATGATTCGTGACCGTGGCGACTGGGTTATCTCTCGTCAACGTGCTTGGGGTGTTCCACTTCCTATCTTCTACGCTGAAGACGGTACAGCGATTATGACAGCTGAAACGATTGAACACGTGGCTCAACTCTTTGAGGAACATGGTTCAAGCATTTGGTGGGAACGTGATGCTAAGGACCTCTTGCCAGAAGGATTTACTCATCCAGGTTCACCAAATGGCGAGTTCAAAAAAGAAACTGATATCATGGACGTTTGGTTTGACTCAGGTTCATCATGGAATGGTGTTTTGGTAAATCGTCCAAATCTGACTTATCCAGCTGACCTTTACCTTGAAGGTTCTGACCAATACCGTGGTTGGTTCAACTCATCACTTATCACATCAGTTGCTAACCATGGCGTAGCACCTTACAAACAAATCTTGTCACAAGGTTTTGCCCTTGACGGTAAAGGTGAGAAGATGTCTAAATCTCTTGGAAATACCATTGCTCCAAGCGATGTTGAAAAACAATTTGGTGCTGAAATCTTGCGTCTTTGGGTAACAAGTGTAGACTCAAGCAATGACGTACGTATCTCTATGGATATCTTGAGCCAAGTCTCTGAAACTTACCGTAAGATTCGTAACACCCTTCGTTTCTTGATTGCCAATACTTCTGACTTTAACCCAGCTCAAGATTCAGTAGCTTACGATGAGCTTCGTTCAGTTGATAAGTACATGACGATTCGCTTTAACCAGCTTGTCAAGACCATTCGTGATGCTTATGCAAACTTTGAATTCTTGACAATCTATAAAGCACTAGTGAACTTTATCAACGTTGACTTGTCAGCATTCTACCTTGATTTTGCTAAAGATGTTGTTTACATCGAAGGTGCCAAATCACTGGAACGCCGTCAAATGCAGACTGTCTTCTATGACATTCTTGTGAAAATCACCAAACTCTTGACACCAATCCTTCCTCATACAGCAGAGGAAATCTGGTCATACCTTGAGTTTGAAGCAGAAGACTTCGTTCAATTGTCAGAATTGCCAGAAGCACAAACTTTTGCTAATCAAGAAGAAATCTTGGATACATGGGCAGCCTTCATGGACTTCCGTGGACAAGCTCAAAAAGCCTTGGAAGAGGCTCGTAATGCCAAAGTTATCGGTAAATCACTTGAAGCACACTTGACAGTTTACCCAAA
Organism: Streptococcus mitis; assembly: GCF_019929545.1. Lineage (GTDB taxonomy): Bacteria > Bacillota > Bacilli > Lactobacillales > Streptococcaceae > Streptococcus > Streptococcus mitis_BU. Next base: position 62,626 of record NZ_JAHZPT010000007.1, on the reverse strand, counting down.
TGAAGTGGTGAAAACTCTACTCGAAGCAGTAAACAGCAATGTGGCTCAACTTTTAATCGTGTCAGACTTGACTATCGCAGAAGGACCAGCTCCAGAAGCTGCTGTTAGCTTCGAAGATGTAGCCTTCACAGTAGAACGCGCTGCAGGTGATGTGTGTGACCGTTGCCGTCGTATCGACCCAACAACAGCAGAACGCAGCTACCACGCAGTCATCTGTGACCACTGTGCAAGCATCGTAGAAGAAAACTTTGCAGACGCAGTCGCAGAAGGATTTGAAGAGAAATAAGGTTTGTTGTATGATACAAATAAGGAAAAGGATTGTCAAACAGTCCTTTCCTTTTTGGTTTTGACTAGCTTTTTTGTGAAAAATTGTGTAAAATAGAATAGATAAACGAGGGAAAACCTCGGAAAATTTAAAGGAGAATCCATCTAATGGTAAAATTGGTTTTTGCTCGCCACGGTGAGTCTGAATGGAACAAAGCTAACCTTTTCACTGGTTGGGCTGATGTTGATTTGTCTGAAAAAGGTACACAACAAGCGATTGACGCTGGTAAATTGATCAAAGAAGCTGGTATCGAATTTGACCAAGCTTACACTTCAGTATTGAAACGTGCGATCAAAACAACTAACTTGGCTCTTGAAGCTTCTGATCAATTGTGGGTTCCAGTAGAAAAATCATGGCGTTTGAACGAACGTCACTACGGTGGTTTGACTGGTAAAAACAAAGCTGAAGCTGCTGAACAATTTGGTGATGAGCAAGTTCACATCTGGCGTCGTTCATACGATGTATTGCCTCCAAACATGGACCGTGATGATGAGCACTCAGCACACACTGACCGTCGTTACGCTTCACTTGACGATTCAGTTATTCCAGATGCTGAAAACTTGAAAGTGACTTTGGAACGTGCCCTTCCATTCTGGGAAGATAAAATCGCTCCAGCTCTTAAAGATGGTAAAAACGTATTCGTAGGAGCTCACGGTAACTCAATCCGTGCCCTTGTAAAACACATCAAAGGTTTGTCAGATGACGAAATCATGGATGTGGAAATCCCTAACTTCCCACCATTGGTATTCGAATTCGACGAAAAATTGAACGTCGTTTCTGAATACTACCTTGGAAAATAAAAAATTGTAAGTCTAGGATTGATTTCTAGGCTTTTTATGTTAGTATGGAAGTATGATAAGGAATAAAAAACAGGATTATGTGCTGACCTACAAGCAACCAGCGTCAACAACATATAAGGGTTGGGAAGAAGAGGCCTTACCGATAGGTAATGGTTCTATAGGAGCTAAAGTCTTTGGGCTTATAGGGGCTGAGCGGATTCAATTCAATGAAAAAAGTCTCTGGTCTGGAGGTCCACTTCCTGATAGTTCCGATTATCAGGGTGGAAATTTTCAGGATCAGTATGCTTTTTTAGCTGAGATTCGGCAGGCTTTGGAGAAGAAAGATTACAATATTGCTAAGGAACTGGCTGAACAGCACCTAGTCGGGCCCAAAACGAATCAATATGGGACCTATCTGTCCTTTGGGGATATTTATATTGAGTTTAGTAATCAAGGCAAGACTTTGTCTCAGGTGACGGATTACCAGAGACAGCTTAATATCAGCAAGGCGCTTGCGACGATTTCTTATGTCTATAAGGGAACGAAATTTGAACGTGAAGCTTTTGCGAGTTTTCCAGATAATATCTTGGTTCAGCGCTTTACTAAGGAAGGGGCGGAAACTCTAGATTTTACTATAGAACTGTCGCTAAGTCGTGATTTGGCTTCTGATGGAAAGTATGAGCAGGAAAAATCTGATTACAAGGAATGCAAGTTGGATATTACTGATTCTTATATCTTGATGAAGGGAAGAGTTAAGGACAATGACCTGCAGTTTGCTAGCTGTTTATCTTGGGAAACAGATGGGGATATCACAGTTTGGTCAGATAAGGCTCAGATATCAGGAGCCAGTTATGCCAATCTTTTCTTGGCTGCTAAGACTGATTTTGCCCAAAATCCTGCTAGTAATTATCGCAAGAAAATAGATTTAGAGCAGCAAGTAAAGGACTTGGTGGAGACAGCCAAAGAAAAGGGATATACCCAATTGAAATCAAGGCATATTGAGGACTACCAAGCTTTATTCCAGCGTGTTCAATTGGATTTGGGAGCTGATTTTGAATCATCCCCTACGGATGATTTGCTAAAAAATTATAAGCCACAAGCGGGGCAGGTTTTGGAGGAGCTATTCTTCCAGTATGGACGGTATTTATTGATTAGTTCTTCTAGAGATTGCCCAGATGCCCTACCAGCTAACCTACAGGGAGTATGGAATGGGGTCGATAATCCTCCTTGGAATTCGGACTATCACTTAAATATCAATCTGCAGATGAATTATTGGCCAGCCTATGTGACTAACCTCTTAGAAACGACCTTTCCGATCATAAACTATATAGATGATTTGCGTGTCTATGGTCGCCTAGCAGCTGCAAGGTATGCAGGAATTGTCTCTCGGGAAGGAGAGGAGAATGGTTGGTTGGTCCATACCCAAGCGACCCCTTTTGGCTGGACGGCACCTGGTTGGGATTACTATTGGGGTTGGTCACCAGCTGCCAATGCGTGGATGATGCAAACTGTTTATGAAGCCTATTCATTTTATATGGACCAAGACTATCTTAGGGAGAAAATTTATCCCATGTTAAGGGAAACAGTTCGTTTTTGGAATGCCTTTTTACATAAGGATCAGCAGGCGCAGCGTTGGGTGTCTTCTCCGTCTTACTCACCAGAACATGGGCCGATTTCGATTGGCAATACCTATGACCAATCTCTGATTTGGCAGTTATTTCATGATTTTATTCAGGCTGCTCAGGAATTAGAGTTGGATGAGGCTTTGTTGACTGAGGTCGAGGAGAAGTTTGACATGCTTAATCCTCTTCAAATCACTCAATCTGGTCGAATCAGGGAGTGGTATGAGGAGGAAGAGCAGCATTTTCAAAATGAGAAAGTGGAGGCCCAGCATCGGCACGCTTCCCATCTAGTGGGACTCTATCCTGGCACTCTCTTTAGCTATAAGGGAAAAGAGTATCTTGAAGCAGCGCGTGCTAGTCTCAATGATCGTGGAGATGGCGGTACAGGTTGGTCCAAGGCTAATAAGATCAATCTTTGGGCGCGTCTAGGAGATGGCAATCGAGCCCATAAATTATTAGCAGAGCAGTTAAAGTCATCCACCTTGCCAAATCTTTGGTGTAGTCATCCTCCTTTTCAGATAGATGGTAATTTTGGTGCTACTGGTGGCATGGCAGAAATGTTGCTCCAGTCTCATACAGCTTATCTGGTACCTCTAGCCGCCCTACCCGATGCATGGTCAACAGGTTCCGTTTCAGGCTTAATGGCACGTGGACATTTTGAAGTTAGCATGAGGTGGGCGGATAAAAAACTCTTACAGTTGACCATTTTATCAAGAAGTGGGGGAGAATTGCGAGCTTCTTATCCAGGTATTGAAAAAAGTGTGATTGAAGTGAATCAAGAAAAAATAAAAGCGAAATGCATGGGGAAAGATTGTATTTCGGTGGCAACAGCAGAAGGTGATCTTGTTCAATTTTATTTTTAAGAAGGTGATAGAAGGCAGTAATTTGATACTGCCTTTTAATAAGGATTTAAGAATGTAAGCAGTTTCCAACTAGTTGAAAAAGCGTTATAATGGTAGTAGGAAGTAATTTGTTTGAGAGAGGGTGGGTCTGATGGCTTATATTGAGATGAAACACTGTTACAAGCGTTATCAGGTTGGGGACACGGAGATTGTGGCCAATCGTGATGTGAATTTTGAGATTGAAAAGGGTGAATTGGTTATTATTCTAGGTGCATCTGGTGCAGGTAAGTCAACGGTTCTTAACCTTCTTGGGGGAATGGATACCAATGATGAGGGGGAAATCTGGATTGATGGTGTCAATATTGCAGACTACAATTCCCACCAGAGGACCAATTATCGTAGAAATGATGTCGGTTTTGTTTTTCAGTTTTATAATCTAGTTTCCAATCTAACCGCTAAGGAAAATGTGGAGTTGGCTTCAGAAATCGTGACAGATGCCTTGAATCCTGAACAGGTCTTGACAGATGTAGGTCTGGCTCATCGTCTCAATAACTTTCCAGCCCAGCTTTCTGGAGGGGAGCAACAGAGAGTCTCCATTGCACGCGCGGTAGCCAAAAATCCTAAAATTCTCCTTTGTGACGAACCGACAGGCGCCTTGGATTATCAGACGGGCAAGCAGGTTTTGAAAATCCTCCAAGACATGTCTCGTCAAAAGGGAGCGACGGTGATTATCGTGACTCACAATGGAGCTTTGGTGCCCATTGCTGATCGCGTGATTCATATGCACGATGCCAGTGTCAAGGATGTGGTGATCAACCAGCATCCTCAGGATATCGACAGTTTGGAGTACTAGCATGATCAAGCGAAAAACTTATTGGAAGGACTTGATTCAGTCCTTCACAGGCTCCAAGGGGCGTTTTTTATCCATCTTAACCTTGATGATGTTAGGGTCTCTAGCCTTAGTAGGACTCAAAGTAACCAGTCCCAACATGGAGGCGACAGCTAATGCTTATTTAACAACTGCTCAAACCTTGGATTTGGCAGTCATGTCTAATTATGGTTTGGATCAAACAGATCAAGAAGAACTAGAACAGATAGAGGGCGCAGAGGTTGAGTTTGCCTATTTGACAGATGTGACTATGGAGAATGGGCAGGATGCCATTCGGCTGTACTCCAAACCAGAGGGGATTTCAACCTTTCAGCTAAGAGAGGGGCGACTTCCGCAGTCAGACCAGGAGATTGCTTTGGCCAGTCACCTACAGGACCAATATCGTGTGGGACAGGAGATTAGTTTTAAAGAAAAAGAAGGCGGTCATTCCCCTTTAAAAGACCATACTTATACCATTACTGGTTTTGTGGATTCAGCTGAAATCCTCTCCCAGCGAGATATGGGCTACGCAGCAAGTGGAAGTGGGACTCTGACAGCTTACGGGGTGATTTTACCTAGTCAGTTTGATCAGAAAGTCTACAATATAGCTCGTTTGAAATATCAAGATTTAGCAGGTTTAAATGCTTTTTCAGAAGCTTATGAAGAGAAATCCAAGCAACATCAGGAAGACCTTGAACAAGCTTTGTCAGATAATGGCAAGGCACGTCTGCAATTCTTGAGAAAAGAAGGACAAGGGTCTCTAGACAAAGGCCAAGAGACCCTTGAGAAGGCTGAGACTAATCTGCAGGAAGGCAAGCGTCGTTTAGCAGCTGCTCAAGCTCGTTTACAGGCTCAGGAAAGTCAACTAGCCTTGTTTCCTCAAACGCAGAGAGAGCAGGCCCATGCTCAACTTACCCAAGCCAAGCAGGAATTGAGCAAGGAAGAGGACAAACTAAAGCAGGCTGAACAAAATCTAGCCCAAGAAAAGGAAAAATTAGAAAAACATCAGAAAGTTTTGGATGATTTAGCTGAGCCCAAGTATCAAGTATATAATCGTCAGACCATGCCTGGCGGTCAAGGCTATCTCATGTATAGCAATGCTTCATCCAGTATTCGAGCAGTGGGCAATATCTTTCCTGTAGTGCTTTATGCCGTAGCAGCTATGGTGACCTTTACAACTATGACTCGTTTTGTGGATGAAGAGCGAACTCATGCAGGGATTTTTAAGGCCTTGGGTTATCGCAGTAAGGATATTATCGCCAAATTTCTCCTCTACGGTCTAGTAGCTGGAACTGTCGGAACAGCTCTAGGTAGCATACTTGGACATTATTTACTAGCCGGTGTGATTTCAAGTGTCATTACAAAAAGCATGGTGGTGGGAGAAACCCAGATTCAGTTCTATTGGACCTATAGCTTACTGGCTCTTGTCTTGAGTTGGTTGGCGAGTGTGCTACCAGCCTATCTGGTAGCTCGTAGGGAACTTCATGACGAAGCTGCCCAGCTTTTACTGCCTAAACCTCCTGTTAAAGGAGCTAAAATCTTACTGGAGCGCATCAGTTTTATCTGGCGCCGTCTCAGTTTTACTCATAAGGTAACAGCTCGCAATATCTTCCGTTATAAGCAGCGGATGTTGATGACGATCTTTGGTGTGGCGGGTTCAGTCGCTCTGCTTTTTGCAGGTTTGGGAATCCAATCCTCTGTAGCAGGAGTTCCGTCTAGACAGTTTCAACAAATCCAACAGTATCAAATGATTATTTCTGTAAATCCTAGTGCGACCAATCAGGATAAGGTAAATCTAGAAGAAGTGTTGAAAGGTCAGGACATCCAAGCCTATCAGAAAATCTATTCTAAAACGCTAGACAAAGATTTCAAAGGTAAGGCTGGTCTTCAGACAATTACCCTTATGATGACAGAGAAGGAGGATTTGACTCCCTTTATCCATCTGCAACATCATCAGCAAGAGTTGACATTAAAAGATGGAGTTGTCATCACAGCTAAACTAGCCCAGCTGGCAGGTGTCAAGGTTGGACAAACTCTAGAAATTGAAGGTAAGGAATTAACGGTTGCTGCTATTGCTGAGAACTACGTTGGTCACTTTATTTATATGAGTCAGGATAGCCATGAGCAAATTTACGGACAGCTACCCCAAGCCAACACTTATCTGGTCTCGCTAAGGGATACCAGTGCAACTAGTATCGAAAGGCAGGCCGGCTTACTTATGAATCAAGCTGTGGTGTCCAGCGTTGTCCAGAATGCTTCAGCCATTCGACTCTTTGACTCCGTCGCCAGCTCACTCAATCAGACCATGACCATCTTGGTCATCGTATCGGTTCTGTTGGCTATTGTTATCCTCTACAATCTGACCAATATCAACGTGGCTGAGAGAATCCGTGAACTCTCCACTATCAAGGTTCTCGGTTTTCATAATAATGAAGTCACTCTCTACATTTACCGTGAGACGATTGTGCTGTCCCTTGTGGGAATCGTACTTGGTTTGGTATCTGGTTTCTATTTACACCAATTTTTGATTCAAATGATTTCTCCTGCGACTATTCTCTTTTATCCGCAGGTAGGGTGGGAAGTCTATGTAATCCCAGTGACGGCAGTAAGCATCATTTTGACCTTGCTTGGTTTCTTTGTCAATTATCATCTGAGAAAGGTTGATATGCTTGAAGCCTTGAAATCTGTAGAATAATTTATACTCAATGAAAATCAAAGAGCAAACTAGGAAACTAGCCGCAGGCTGTACTTGAGTACGGCAAGGCGACGTTGACGAGGTTTGAATTTGATTTTCGAAGAGTATTAGTTGTTTTTATCAGATTGGACTTGTATTTACTCGTAAACAAAAATCCTCCGTTTCAAAGAGTAGGGAACTCTTTGTGACAGAGGATTTTTTCTATAGGGCTTTAGCAGCTGCAATTGCGGCTTCGAAGTTTGGTTCAGAGTTGATATTGTCCACGTATTCAACGTAGCGAATCGTATTGTCAGTATCGAGGACAAAGACTGCGCGTGCCAATAGGTGCCACTCATTGATTAAGAGAGCATAATCGCGTCCAAAGGAATGATCAAAATAGTCTGACAGCATAATCGCATTTTCAATACCTTCAGCACCGCACCAACGTTTTTGGGCAAAAGGGAGGTCCATTGAAACAGTCAAGACAACGGTATTATCCAGTCCAGCCAGTTCTTCATTAAAACGACGCGTTTGAGTTGAGCAGATGCCTGTATCGATAGAAGGCACGACACTCAAGACTTTTTTCTTGCCATCAAAATCAGCCAGAGATTTTTTAGAAAGGTCTGTTGTAGTGAGTGAAAAATCAAGTGCCTTGTCGCCGACTTGTAGTTGTTTACCTGTAAAGCTCACAGGATTTCCGAGAAAAGTTACCATAGGATACTCCAATCTTTTTTCTTCCATTTTAGCTGAAACAGTCGGAATTTTCCAATGATTTGACCGGAAATATGGGCATAGAAAAAAACGCCAGCTCATTGAGAATGACGTTTTTCAGAGGCTTATACTCAATGAAAATCAAAGAGCAAACTAGGAAGCTAGCCACAGGCTGTACTTGAGTACGGCAAGGCGACGCTGACGTGGTTTGAATTTGATTTTCGAAGAGTATTATTTTGCCAATCCTTCAGCAATCTTATCAAGATTGTATTTCATCATGTTGTAGTAGCTGTCGCCTTCTTTACCTTGTTCTGCGATAGAGTCAGTAAAGATTTGTGCGTAGATTGGGATGTTTGTGTCTTGTGAAACAGTCTTCATTGGACGGTCATCCACACTTGATTCTACAAAGAGGGAAGGAGTTTTTGTTTGGCGAAGTTTTTCAACCAAGGTCTTGATTTGGTCAGGTGTTCCTTCTTCTTCAGTATTGATTTCCCAGATATAGGCACTTGGGACACCGTAGGCTTTAGAGAAGTATTTGAAGCATCCTTCGCTGGTTACAATGAGTTTTTTCTCAGCAGGGATGTTGTTAAATTTCTCCTTAGCTTCCTTGTCGAGTTTGTCTAGCTTATCAGTATATTCTTTGAGATTTTTTTCGTAGAATTCCTTGTTGCTAGGGTCTTTAGCGCTCAATTGTTTTGCGATATTTTTAGCAAAGATCATACCGTTTTCAAGGTTAAGCCAAGCGTGTGGGTCTTCTTTTCCTTTTTCATCTTTTCCTTCAAGGTAGATAACATCAACACCTTCACTGACTGCAAAGTAGTCTTTGTTTTCAGTCTTCTTGGCGTTTTCTACCAATTTTGTAAACCAAGCATTGCCACCAGTTTCAAGGTTGATACCGTTGTAGAAAATCAAATCAGCTTGAGATGTTTTCTTAACGTCTTCAGGAAGTGGTTCGTATTCGTGTGGGTCTTGACCAACAGGAACGATACTGTGAAGATCAATCTTGTCACCAGCAATATTTTTAGTAATATCAGCGATGATTGAGTTTGTAGCAACAACTTTTAGTTTTTGACCAGAAGCTGCATCTTTTTTTCCGCTAGCACATGCTACGAGAACAATGGCGGAAAGAAAAAGAACCAACAATGTACCTAATTTTTTCATTAGATCCTCCAATTTATTGGGGCTTTACCCCTTATTTTAACAAATGTTTATTTTTCAGTTTCAAATATCGTTGTTTTGGAGCGATAAAGAAGCTAATGAGAAAGAAACTAGCAGCTGTGAGCACGATACTAGAACCTGCCGCAACGTTAAAGCTATAGCCGATAAAGAGTCCCAAAACTGAAGCAGTAGCTCCAAAGGTTGAGGAAAGGAAAATCATGCTTTTCAGGCTATTAGCATACAGATAAGCAGTTGCAGCTGGGGTAATCAGCATGGCTACAATCAGGATAGTTCCGACACTTTGCATGGCTGTCACAGACACGAGAGTCAGGAGTACCATGAGAAGGTAGTGATAGAAATTGACAGGCATTCCCATGGCTTTAGCCAAGAGTTCATCAAAGGAAGTTATCAAGAGTTGCTTGAAGAAAATCCAGATTAACAAGAGAATGACTGCCCCAACACCCATAGTAATAAACATATCCGTATCTTGGACGGCTAGGATATTACCAAAAAGGATATGGAAAAGGTCAGTTGAACTTTTAGCGACACTAATCAAGATGATACCGAGGGCTAAGAAAGAAGAAAAGGTAATGCCGATGGCGGTATCGCTTTTGATAATCGAGTTTCCCTTGATGTAGGTAATGATGATGGCAGCTAGCAATCCAAAGACAATGGCTCCGATAAAGAAGTCAAGGCCCAAGATGAAGGAGAGGGCTACACCTGGTAAGACAGCATGTGAAATGGCATCCCCCATGAGTGACATCCCGCGTAGGATGATGAAACATCCCACAGCTCCAGCTACGACCCCGACGACAATAGCTGTTATCAAGGCATTTTGTAGGAAATGGAATTTTTGCAATCCATCGATAAATTCTGCAATCATAGGTCACCTCCATTGAAAAAGAGTCGATTACCGTAAGCTTCTTTGAGATTGGCTTCGGTAAAGGTTTCTTTGATTGGACCAAAGGCAATCACTTCTCGATTGACAAGTAAGACTTGATCGAAGTAGTGGGAAACCTTGCTGAGGTCATGGTGGACGATGAGAACCGTCTTCCCAGCTTTTTTCAAATCTCTCAGCGTATTCATGATGATTTCCTCACTGACAGAGTCAATCCCAACAAAGGGTTCATCCAAGAGGATATAATCGGCTTCCTGCACCAAGCATCTGGCAATCAAAACCCGCTGGAATTGACCTCCAGATAGTTGACTGATTTGACGCTCAGCGTAGTCAGCTAGACCGACAATTTCAAGGGCCTCTTGCACTTTCTTCCAATGTTTAGCATTTAAACTTCGAAAGAGAGAGATAGAGGGAAAGAGTCCTAGTGAGACACATTCCTTGACCTTGATGGGAAAGTTGTAGTCGATATTTATTTTTTGTTCGACATAAGCGATTCGATGTAAGGATTTTTTAACTTCCTTGTCATCGAGAAATGCCTGACCTTGATGTGGGATAATTCCCAGCATACCTTTTAATAATGTTGATTTCCCAGCACCGTTTGGACCAATGATACCGGTAATTGTTGGTCCATGGAGCGCTAGTGAAATATCCTTAAGTGCCAACGTCTCTTTGTAGGAGACACTGAGGTTTTCGATACGTATCATACAGTTGTATTCCTCCTGTCTCTTAATATACATTAAAAAAAAAATTAAGTCAAGTTAATTTTTGAAAAAATTAAAATAATAACTGAAAAACAATAGAAAGTATCAGTTCATTTTTAATTGCATTCCCAGGTAATTTTTGTTAAGCTAAAAGCAAGTACAAATGAAAGCGAGAACAAGATGACACGTTATCAAGACGATTTTTATGATGCAATTAATGGGGAATGGCAGAAGACAGCTGAAATCCCAGCCGATAAGTCTCAAACTGGAGGTTTTGTTGATTTAGACCAGGAAATTGAAGACCTGATGCTGGCGACAACAGACAAGTGGTTGGCAGGAGAAGAGGTGCCTGAGGATGCTATCTTGGCAAACTTTGTCAAATACCACTGCCTAGTTCGTGATTTTGACAAGAGAGAAGCTGACGGTATCACACCTGTTTTGCCTCTTCTTAAAGAATTCCAAGAATTGGAGACTTTTACGGATTTCACTGCCAAACTAGCAGAGTTTGAACTTGCTGGCAAACCTAATTTTCTTCCTTTTGGTGTATCGCCAGACTTTATGGATGCCAGAATCAATGTTTTGTGGGCTAGCGCTCCAAGCACAATCTTGCCAGATACGACCTACTATGCTGAAGACCATCCTCAACGCGAAGAACTCTTGACCCTTTGGAAAGAAAGTAGCGCAAATCTCCTCAAGGCTTATGATTTCTCTGATGAAGAAATTGAAGATTTGCTAGAAAAAAGACTAGAATTGGACCGTCGAATTGCGGCAGTGGTGCTCTCTAATGAAGAAAGTTCAGAGTATGCTAAACTCTACCATCCATATGCTTACGAAGATTTCAAGAAATTCGCACCTGCCCTACCTTTGGATAACTTCTTCCAAGCCGTTCTTGGACAAGTACCAGACAAGGTTATCGTAGACGAAGAACGTTTCTGGCAAGCAGCAGATCAATTCTATAGTGAAGAGGCATGGTCTCTCCTCAAGGCAACCTTAATTTTAAGTGTTGTGAATCTCTCAACCAGCTATTTAACAGAAGAAATCCGTGTCTTGTCAGGTGCCTATAGCCGTGCGCTTTCAGGAGTTCCAGAAGCCAAAGACAAGGTCAAGGCAGCCTACCAACTAGCACAAGGTCCTTTCAAACAAGCCTTGGGTCTCTGGTATGCCCATGAAAAATTCTCTCCAGAGGCCAAGGCGGATGTGGAGAACAAAGTGGCAACCATGATTGATGTCTATAAGGAACGCTTGTCTAAGAATGACTGGCTGACTCCTGAAACTCGCGACAAGGCCATCGTTAAACTCAATGTTATCAAGCCTTATATCGGTTACCCAGAAGAATTGCCAGAACGCTATAAGGACAAGGTAGTGGATGAAAATGCTAGTCTTTTTGATAATGCTCTAGCCTTTGCGCGTGTGGAAATCAAGCACAGTTGGAGCAAGTGGAACCAGCCTGTAGATTACAAGGAATGGGGCATGCCTGCTCATATGGTCAATGCTTACTACAATCCACAGAAGAACCTGATTGTCTTTCCAGCAGCCATTTTACAGGCTCCTTTCTATGACTTGCATCAGTCATCTTCTGCTAACTATGGTGGGATTGGGGCAGTTATTGCCCATGAAATTTCTCACGCCTTTGATACCAATGGAGCTTCCTTTGATGAAAATGGTAGCCTCAAGGATTGGTGGACAGAGAGCGACTATGCTGCCTTCAAGGAGAAAACACAAAAAGTTATTGATCAGTTTGATGGACAAGATTCTTATGGAGCAACCATCAACGGTAAATTGACTGTATCAGAAAATGTGGCTGACTTGGGAGGAATCGCTGCAGCGCTTGAAGCAGCTAAGAGAGAACCAGACTTCTCAGCAGAAGAGTTCTTCTACAACTTCGGTCGCATCTGGCGTATGAAAGGTCGTCCAGAATTTATGAAACTTTTGGCTAGCGTCGATGTGCACGCACCAGCCAAACTCCGTGTCAATGTACAAGTACCAAACTTCGATGATTTCTTTACGACCTATGATGTCAAAGAAGGAGACGGTATGTGGCGTTCACCAGAAGACCGTGTGATTATTTGGTAATGCAAAAAGTCTAGTCATCAGAAAAAAGGCATCCAATCAGGTGTGAGAACCTTGATAGGATGCCTTTTATAGTGGAAAGACTTGCTGGATAGTGTACTTAAAATGCGATAGACATTGTCATCATTTTACTAGAAAAAAGGATTGAAGGTCTTTTCGTGAGCAATAGTAGTAGCTGGACCATGTCCTGGATAGACATCGTAGTTTGGTAGGGTGAAGAGTTGGGTTTGAATACTATGGAGGAGTTGTTCCGTGCTACCAGTTGGAAGGTCCGTTCGTCCGATGGTTTCACGGAAAAGAGCATCTCCTGTCAAGACTAGGTGAGCATCAGGAAAGACGATAGAAACGCCGCCGATAGAGTGACCTGGTGTTGGCAAGACGGTGAAACGAAATTCCTCTAGTTGGTATTCTTCGTGAAAGATAAAAGTGTGTTCTGCAGGTTTTGCGACTACATCTTCCATATCATCGTGACGAGGGAGACCAGAGAGATTATCGACAGGAATGTAGAGCCAGCTGGCTTCGCTCTCTGCGATATAGACAGGAGGATTGCCAAAAGTCTCGCGAACCAAGTCCAGACTCATGATATGGTCATAATGGGCATGGGTCAATAGAATGGCACAGATCGGTTTGTTGATCTTCTCGATTGTTTGACGAATAGCTTCCCAATGGCTACCAGGATCGACGACGATGAGGTGTTTTTCACCTTCCAAGTAATAGGTATTTTCATAGGCAACAGGATTCACGGTTTTATGGATTTTCATACTAGCTCCAATCTCAAAGAATGTACTAATACTCTTCGAAAATCTCTTCAAACTGCGTCAACTTTATCTGCAACCTCAAAGCAGTGCTTTGAGCAGTCTGCGGCTAGTTTTCTAGTTTGCTCTTTGATTTTCATTGAGTATAAATTAAGTATAGCACAGTTGGGGAGAATAAGCTGGAAAAGGAAATAGATCTAGAAAGAAGATGGTTTGGATAAAAAATAAGCCTCGAGTTAGTTCGAGGCTTAAACTGCTTTAATTTCCAGCATAATATTTTTGGATTCCCTTGATAATCCCTTCAACTAGTTTATCTTGGTAGTCACTGCTGCGGATTTTTTGGTTTTCTTCTGGATTATCCATATATCCCATCTCCAGCAAAACAGCTGGTTTAGCTGTTTCACGGAGAACAGCAAAGGTTGCTTGCAAGAGCCCAGCATCCCTAGCTCCAGTTTCAGCTAGCAGTGAAGAATGGATATCAGCTGCGAGACGATTACTTTCACTCATCCGTTCAGGATTGTTGTGCCAATCCTTGTTAATCTTGCTAGGGAAACCAGGTTCATCCTTGTAAGAATAGGTCTGGATACCTAGGTTAACGGTTGTATCATTCCCTTTTGCATTGAAATGAAGGCTGATGAAAAAGTCAGCATTGGTCTTGTTGACCATACGAGAACGCTCGGTAATAAAATCAACGTCTATATCACTATCTCGAGAGGTGAGAACGGTATAGCCGAGTCCTTCTAGTCGTTTACGTAGCTTACGATAAACTTGTAAGTTCAATTCTTTTTCAGCTATGCCATAGTAATAAGCCCCGCGATCCTTACCACCGTGTCCTGGATCGAGAAAGATGGTTTTAGAGTATTGTCCTTTTTGAAAACCTTGTGCTAATTCACGAACCCATTTTCCATTTCCTTGGAAGAGCTGGTTTTTACCATCCACAGCATAGGTTCCTGTAACATACACACCATCGTCCTTAAGATAGTACCAAGCTTGATAGTCTGGGTCATAAATCCATTCCTTGTGGGCCATGTAGCCACCAGATTTGAGGTAGTAGGAACCAATCCATTGTTTTTGGGCATAACGTCCGCCAGATTTGAGGTAAAACCAACTAGAGTAGCTTTGGTCGTAGACCCATTCCTTATCTGCCATAGCACCACTGGATTTGAGGTAGTAATCGCCTTTCCAGACATTGGCCAACATTCTACCGTAGCCATCAAAAGCATACCACTTGCCATTGATTTGGCTCCATTGGTTGGATAAATATTTACCTGAACCATTGATATAGTACCAATTATTTCCCATTTGGTACCAGCTGTTTTCAAGCAAGTAGCCATGACTATCAAAGAAATAACCATCATAGAGGGTATCTGTAAATTTGACCCCAGTTTGACTATAAAAAGTCCACTTGTTCCCCTCTTTTACCCAGCCAGTTTGTATAGGTTGATTGGGTTTGGTTTCTGTGGAAAGAGAAGGTTTGCTTTCTTGCTCACTTGAACTAGCTGTGCTCGACGAAGTTTCTGTACTAGCTTGAGAATTGCTAGTAGAAGTATTTGTTGAGCTACTAGTTGAACTAGTCATAGGGGCAGTAGTAGAATGACTCGTATCATTAGCCAAAACGACTTGGTTTGTTAGTCCAAGAAAAGCTAAAGCTAAAAGTGTCAGTCTTTTGTGTGATTTCATGTTGTTTGCCTTTCTAGAAAGATGAAAATTCAGTAATTATCGTAAAAAACTGTTCATATTACCATTATACACTAAAAAAGTTAGAAAATTACCAAAATATCAAATCTTTTCTTATTTAAGCAGAAGAAAAGATTTTCATTTCACTAACTTTTAGAGTAGCCTATATTTCAAAAAAGTTAGATGAAAATCAGATAATTTTATTTTTTAAGTTTGAATCTTATTCTATCATCTGTCCCAACAAATTGAATAGCTTCAGAATCCTCTTTTTCTAGTTTTCATATTCTTAAAAAAGTGATAAAATGGTAGGAAGAATTGGAGAGTAGAGATGCCGAAAGAAGTGAATTTAACAGGCGAAGAAGTTGTCGCTTTAACCAAAGAATATTTAACGGAAGAGGATGTCCATTTTGTTCATAAGGCCTTGGTCTATGCGGTGGATTGCCATAGTGGGCAATACCGCAAATCAGGCGAGCCTTATATCATTCATCCTATCCAAGTGGCAGGTATTTTAGCTAAGCTCAAGCTGGATGCTGTAACGGTAGCTTGTGGTTTCTTGCATGATGTGGTGGAAGATACAGATGCGACCTTGGATGATTTGGAAAGAGAGTTTGGTCCTGATGTGCGGGTAATCGTAGATGGGGTTACCAAGCTTGGTAAGGTCGAGTACAAATCGATCGAGGAGCAGTTGGCAGAAAATCATCGCAAGATGCTCATGGCCATGTCTGAGGACATCCGTGTTATCTTGGTTAAACTGTCTGACCGCTTGCATAATATGCGGACTCTGAAACATCTTCGAAAAGACAAGCAGGAGCGCATTTCCAAAGAAACAATGGAAATCTATGCACCACTTGCCCATCGTTTGGGGATTTCCAGTGTCAAATGGGAGTTGGAAGACTTATCTTTCCGTTATCTCAATCCAACGGAGTTTTACAAGATTACCCATATGATGAAGGAAAAGCGCAGAGAGCGTGAAGCCTTGGTGGATGAGGTAGTCACAAAATTAGAGGAATATACGACGGATCGTCACTTGAAAGGGAAGATTTATGGTCGTCCCAAACATATTTACTCGATTTTCCGCAAAATGCAGGATAAGAGAAAACGTTTTGAGGAAATCTATGACCTGATTGCCATTCGCTGTATTTTAGATACCCAAAGTGATGTCTATGCTATGCTTGGTTATGTGCATGAGCTTTGGAAACCCATGCCAGGTCGCTTTAAAGACTATATCGCTAACCGCAAGGCCAATGGTTACCAGTCTATCCATACGACTGTTTATGGACCAAAAGGACCGATTGAATTCCAGATTCGGACCAAGGAAATGCATGAGGTGGCTGAGTACGGGGTTGCGGCTCACTGGGCTTATAAGAAAGGTATCAAGGGGCAGGTTAACAGCAAGGAGTCTGCTATTGGGATGAACTGGATCAAGGAGATGATGGAGCTTCAAGACCAGGCTGATGATGCCAAGGAATTTGTGGACTCTGTTAAGGAAAACTATCTGGCTGAGGAGATTTACGTCTTTACCCCAGATGGAGCTGTCCGTTCCCTTCCAAAAGATTCAGGACCGATTGACTTTGCCTACGAAATCCATACAAAAGTCGGTGAAAAAGCGACGGGTGCCAAGGTCAATGGCCGTATGGTTCCTCTGACAACTAAGCTCAAGACAGGGGATCAGGTTGAAATTGTCACCAACCCGAACTCCTTTGGACCTAGCCGTGACTGGCTCAATATGGTCAAGACCA
The DNA here is from genome assembly GCF_019929545.1 of Streptococcus mitis. Lineage (GTDB taxonomy): Bacteria > Bacillota > Bacilli > Lactobacillales > Streptococcaceae > Streptococcus > Streptococcus mitis_BU. The sequence goes on along the minus strand of NZ_JAHZPT010000007.1, from coordinate 45,807 downwards.
GCAAGGCCCGCAACAAGATTCGTCAGTTCTTTAAAAACCAAGATAAGGAATTGTCTGTCAATAAGGGTCGTGAGATGCTGATGGCTCAGTTCCAAGAAAATGGCTATGTGGCCAATAAATTCATGGACAAGCGTCATATGGACCAAGTCCTGCAAAAGACCAGCTACAAGACAGAAGAATCCCTCTTTGCGGCCATTGGTTTTGGAGAAATTGGAGCTATTACCGTCTTTAACCGTCTGACTGAAAAGGAACGTCGTGAAGAAGAACGTGCCAAGGCCAAGGCTGAAGCAGAAGAACTTGTCAAAGGTGGCGAGATCAAGGTTGAAAATAAAGAAACCCTCAAAGTCAAGCATGAGGGTGGTGTGGTTATTGAAGGTGCCTCAGGTCTCCTAGTGCGGATTGCTAAGTGTTGTAATCCCGTGCCTGGTGATGATATTGTTGGCTATATCACTAAGGGGCGTGGTGTGGCTATTCACCGTGTGGACTGTATGAACCTGCGCGCCCAAGAAAACTACGAGCAACGTCTCCTTGATGTGGAGTGGGAAGACCAGTACTCTAGCTCAAATAAGGAGTATATGGCCCATATCGATATTTACGGCCTCAACCGTACAGGACTGTTGAACGATGTACTGCAGGTTCTTTCAAACACAACTAAGAATATCTCAACAGTCAACGCCCAACCAACCAAGGATATGAAGTTTGCTAATATCCATGTGTCCTTTGGCATTGCCAATCTCTCGACGCTAACCACGGTTGTGGACAAGATTAAGAGTGTGCCAGAAGTTTATTCTGTCAAACGAACCAACGGCTAATTGTTCTAGCTCTTACTAGAAAGGTTATTATGAAAATCATTATCCAACGGGTTACAAAAGCCCAAGTGAGTATCGAAGGTCAGGTTCAGGGAAAAATCAATCAGGGGCTCTTATTGCTGGTTGGTGTTGGACCAGAGGACCAAGAGGAAGATTTGGACTATGCTGTGAGAAAGCTTGTCAACATGCGGATTTTTTCAGACGCAGAAGGCAAGATGAACCTGTCTGTCAAAGATATTGAAGGACAAATCCTTTCTATTTCTCAGTTTACCCTCTTTGCAGATACTAAGAAAGGCAATCGTCCAGCATTCACAGGTGCAGCGAAACCAGATATGGCATCAGACTTCTATGACGCTTTCAATCAAAAATTAGCGCAGGAAGTGCCCGTTCAGACAGGTATCTTTGGTGCGGACATGCAGGTTGAGCTGGTCAATGACGGACCAGTCACCATTATCCTTGATACGAAAAATAGATAAGAAAGACCAAGCCCAGCCGGCTTGGTCTTTCTTATCTATTACAAAATACTCCAAAATGAAATCTGTTTCTGATAGGCCTTGGGGAAATCTCTTTTCAGGCTTTGGCAGATGCGATAGGAAGGGACGAGATGTCCTAGGATGAGGAGAGTTCCCTGAAGGAAAAGTGGGATACCCCTTAAAAACAGCAAGGAGAGAATGAACAGGTTATCCCATAGAAGGATTTGTAAGGCAAAACGCCAGAATCTCGGTCTAATCTGGGAATAGAATTGACTAAAGTGGTCACAAAGTTGGTTGGAAAGATAGGTCAATAGCACAGGATGAAAGAAAATGAGCCAACCGCTATAAATCAACATCCAGTCCCAAGTAAGCCCCTTTTTAAATGCCAAAAATGCCAGCATGATTCCATCAATGACAAGGAGTTGAATGGTTTTGATGTAGATGATTTTTTTCATGCTAAAACCTCCTTTTCCTTAGAGACACTCCCATAAAGAGATATGTTTGTCGTAAAAGTCTGGATAGTTTTCTCTTAGGTAGTCAGTTGTCATATAATAAAAAGTAGAATGGCAAGCAGTGATGATTGGCATAAGAGATGAAAAACGATAAGAACTAACGAAGGATAAAAGGACTAAAAATAGAAAATCAATGGTGAGAACCCCTAAATAGTAGAAGCGAATCTTTTTATTGATTTGAGGATAAATCTCAGCGAATTGATGTTTGAGTCGGACAACCAAGCGAAATACCAGGAGTCCTTGAGTAAGGAGGAAAATAAAACCAGAGAGCAAGAGAGACTCCAAAGATGTTTCGGGTCTTTTGCTAAAAAATGCGAATAGTAGCAAATCAATGACTGCAATTGCTGTAAAATGGATTCTAAAGAGTTTTTTCATAAGATGACCTCCCTCTTTTATCTAACTTCATTCTACTCCAAAAGAATGGGAGTTACAACTAAAATGATAAAAATAGCAGAAGGGAGATTCTCTTAAGTCGACTTGTTTTTTTATTTAAGTTTTCTTCTATTATCTTACTTCTTCATCATTCCAGACAAATAAAGCTCCGATTGCATTGAGGATATAAAAGATGTATTTTCCGATATTGGCAAAATTTCCTTGAATACCAGCCTTTGTCAGCTGAACGAAATTGTAAATCAACCAAAAGCCCCACTGAGTTGTTAGTTTCAATGCGTTAAAAGCATTGGCAATGAGTGAGAGTGCAAAGGCAATGGTTGTTACATAGGCAAGGAGATTCATCTTTCCTCCATAGCCGATATAGTTGGTCACAAAGGCAAAGAGGAAGGCGATGATTGAAATGATGATAGCCGCCAATTTTAGCTGTTTTTGGCTCATTTGGTTGGGTCTGCCTTCTTGCGAAGCTTCCCATTTCTTAATAGCAAAGGTATAAATGAGGAAGGTGACGGGATAGGTAATGATGGCCGCCTTATTTCCAAGGATATAATCAATAGCACCGGACAAAATGGTATTAACAATACCAAAGTAATTTCCCCATTTGCTTAATTTCCCCGTGAAACGAGTGGATAACATGGAAATCCCAACGTTGGTTACGGAAATCAATCCAAAGGGAACAAGAGCTGTCCATGGGCCCCAGTCTACGAATTTGTCGAGACGGGAGTTGAGGTAACCAGATGCAATTGCAATCCCAACCACCAGAGCAACTCCAAATAGGTCAAACCATTTGGATGTAGCAAAAATTTTTAGTGATTTTTTCATAGGTTAAACTATCTTTCTTGTTTTTTACAAACATTCTACAACTAAATGAAAGTAAAATCAAATGATAGAAATAAAACCCTGAAAATAAAACTTTCAGGGTTGGTAGGGTACTTGAGAAATTAGTCGATTTTTTCGACATAGAGTTGTTTGGCAATGTCCATACTTACTTGTAAATCCTCGTTTTTACTGAGGATGGTGAAGGTATTGCTGAAGCCATCAAACTGCTGGACTTGGAGCGAATCACCGATGTGAAGTGAGTGCTTGTCCAGATAATTGAGAATGTCAAAACTATCGTGCACCCGAGTTAGGCGGTAGGAGCCAGCTTCCTTGATGTCAGCTAGTGGCAGGTTATTGATTTCAACTAGGAGTTCTCCCTTGGCAGGAATAGTTCCTCCATGAGGACAGGTCTTGGGAAATCCTAGTAGTTTATCCAGTCTTTCCACGAACAGGTCAGAGACAGTATGTTCCAAGACCTCAGCTTCCTCATGAATCTGGTCACTCGTATAGTCTAAATGATGGACTAGAAAAACTTCAATCAAGCGGTGCTTACGATAGAGCTCAGAGACCAGTTTGAGTCCGAGATCAGTCAGTAGATAGCCACATTCCTTGTCCTTGAGGATGAGATTTTCACTCTTCATCCGTTTAATCATTTCAGTTACGGCAGGGGGAGAGACTTGCATGCGGGCAGCAATTTCCTTGTTGGTAATTTTATGCAGGTCTATGCCGATTTCATAAATACATTTTAGATAATCTTCTTTATTCGGGGTCATTCGTATCCTCTTGTCTAATATCTTTATCTAGTATATCAAAAAAAGCTAGATTTCTCTAGCTGTGACTTTTTATGTTATACTTATTGCAAGAGAAAAAACGAGGAGATGGATATGACGAAAATAGCTCTTCTTTCAGATATTCATGGAAATACCACCGCCTTGGAGGCTGTTTTGGCAGATGCTCGGCAGCTAGGAGTGGATGAATACTGGCTTTTGGGAGACATTCTCATGCCAGGGACAGGGCGTAGAAGGATTTTGGACTTGTTGGCTCAACTACCGATTACGGCTAGGGTTTTGGGAAACTGGGAAGACAGTCTTTGGCATGGTGTCCGCAAGGAATTGGATAGTACTCGCCCCAGTCAACGCTATCTCTTGCGCCAGTGCCAGTATGTTTTAGAGGAAATTTCCCTAGAAGAAATTGAACTGCTCCACAATCAACCACTCCAGATTCATCGTCAGTTTGGGGATTTGACGGTGGGAATTAGCCACCATCTTCCTGATAAGAACTGGGGGCGAGAGTTGATTCATACTGGATCACAAGAGGATTTTGACCGCTTGGTGGCCAATCCATCTTGTGATATTGCTGTTTATGGTCATATTCATCAGCAGTTGCTTCGTTATGGGACTGGTGGGCAATTGATTGTCAATCCGGGTTCGATTGGGCAACCTTTCTTTCTAGATGCCCAGTTGCGGAAGGACTTGCGTGCCCAGTATATGATTTTGGAGTTTGATGACAAGGGCTTGGTAGATATGGACTTCCGACGGGTAGACTACGATGTGGCAGCTGAATTGCAGTTGGCTAAAGATCTTAAACTTCCCTATTTTGAGGTTTATTATGAAAGTCTGGTCAATGGTATCCACCATACTCATCATCAGGAATTTCTGAGAGAATTGGCCCAGAAAGAGGGCTATGATAGGGAATTAGATGCCTGGTTAAAAGGTGGTAATGATTGACATTACAACTAAAAAGGGTATAATAAAAGAAAAAGAAGAGTAGAGGCAGGGGAGCCTCGTAAAAAGGAGAAGAGGATGCAAATTCCAAGTAGATTTACCATTGCGACTCATATGCTGATAATCATTGCCCTCAAGGGGAAGGAAAGTAAGGTGACCAGTGATTTTCTGGCTGCTAGTGTAGGGGTCAATCCTGTCATTATCAGAAAAACCTTGTCCCAGTTGAAGAAAGCAGAGCTGATTTCAGTTGCGCGCGGAACAGGGGGAACAGAGATTGTTAAGGATCTCAAAGACATTAGTCTATTAGATGTTTATCAAGCGGTTGAGTGTCTTGGAAAGACAGGTCAACTCTTCAGTTTCCATGACAATCCAAATCCAAATTGTCCAGTCGGAGCTCATATTCATGATGTTTTGGATCAAAAATTGGAGAGAATCCAGCTGGCTATGGAGGCAGAGCTTGGTCAGACCAGTCTAGAACAAGTCGTGGCTGATGCAGAGAGTCAAATGAAGGATTAAGAGGGGTAGATGCCCTCTTTTTCTCTATGTAAAATTGTGATAAAATAGAATCATTAAAGGAGGAAGAAATGTATCTCGTTATAGGAATTGTATTAGCCTTTATAGTGTCATTTTGGAAGGATAATAGAAGTTTGTGGAATCCAGTATTATTCTTATTATCCCTCATTTCCAGTTATTTTTATCTAGGCTACCTTTTTTATCAAAATGGGTATGAGAAGATTCATTTCGCTTTTTTTATATTTCCCTTTATTTTACTTCCTTTTTTGCTTTTTCTAAGTGGCATCTTTCTAATCTATAATGGGGTCATTTTGTTGAAGCGAGAGGGACGTTCAAAGGCTAATTATCTCTCCATGCTCCTTGGAATAGTCATTTTGCTATTTTTTGCCTTGATTTCATTTCGATTGGGAGGTCAAAATGAATTATTTTACACCAATCACTTTCTAAACATTTTATTTGTATTCATTTTCTACTCTTATTTTATTTTTGGCTTTGCTTTTGCGGGTTTTATGCTCTACTCTATCTTGTATCTCTTTATTCCTAAGAAGAAGCATTATGATTTTATTATCATTCACGGTGCAGGTTTGTTAGACGGAGAAAGGGTAACTCCTTTGCTGAAGAGGAGGATTGATAAGGCAGTGGAAGCTTACCACAATTCTAAGAATCCTCATATCAAAATCATTGCTAGTGGTGGTCAAGGAGGAGATGAGAAGATTTCTGAAGCGCAGGCCATTATAAATTATCTGCTTGAAGAGACAGATGTTCCCCAAGATGCGATTATTCTGGAGGAACAATCAAGGACTACCTATGAGAACCTTCTCTTTTCTAAGGAACTTGGCGAGAAACTGATAGCAAAACCTCAATTCCTCTTTGTTACGAATGACTATCATGTTTTTCGTACCAGTACCTATGCGCGTAAGTTAAATATGAAGGGAGATGGCCTCGGATGTAGGACGGCAGGCTACTACATACCATCTGCTTTTATTCGGGAGTACGTAGCACTCTGTGTCAAAATGAAATGGCTTTTCCTTGCCTTTTATGTCCTGCTATCAGTCCTCATTTTGATAGCCTATAAAGGGGTTATTTGGTAGTCAGATTCTATTTAAAAAGACTTAGAATGCACATGAAAGTATGTATTCTAGGTCTTTTGTTTTGTATACATTTGATTTTTGAAAGGTACTATCTATTTTTCCATGCTTGGTAACGGGTATCAATTAATAATTGGGTAAGGCGTCCCATGGTTTCCCTTTCTTCTGGAGTGAGGGATTGAGCTTGGACAAAGAGATGACGAATGTGTTCAATAGCCTTTAAAGAAGACAAGTCGTTGATAGAAGTAATACCAGAATCAAGAATGGTGCCAAAGAAGAGATCGAAGTAGAGCTGGAGTTCCTCGTCAGGGACTGTGGCCACCCACTCCTTGAAGGTTGTGTCAACTTGTTGGCTATCACTGTTGGTCTTATCCAGTTGGACGAAGTGCTTGTCCTCAATCTGCCAACTAAAGGTATCATGCTGGGCGATACCACCTAAGGCAGTACTGTGCACGATGATTTGGTGGGCCGGAATTTCCAACATCATACCGATGATGGAACCTTGTGGAATGAAGACCTTGGTTTTATCCATTATCCTTTGATAGCCCTCGCTTTGTGTCAGTTTTTTATGGAGACCAGGTGCATCAAAGGTATAAACTGCTGTGATTTGATTTTGCAAGTTTTTCTCAATTTGACTAGCAGCATAGATGGCTAGATTGCCTCCCTTGGAATGCCCAGCCAGAATGACCTTTTGCTTAGGATGTTGGGCAAAAAAGTTCTTTAAATAGCGGAGGGCATGCTTTTGAGCAGGAATTTCCTTCATATAGGTTAGGTGGAAATCTTCCTTCCAGCCAATGATACTGTCATCTGTCCCACGAAAGACAATCAGATAGGTATCGAGAGTAAGGCGGTATGTCATAGCAGCAAATTGCTTTTGCAGCTCAGGGTCGATGTCATTAATAAAATGTGAGAGTTTGCAATTTTTGAAGCGCTTGTGTTGAGCTAGTTCATCTAATAGCTGGAGGCGATTTTTGCTGGTCAACATGTTAGGCTCCCTTGGAACCTGAGGTACCAGGTCTAAAAGTCGCTGAGGAGCTGTGGAGACCAGATTATCAAAGGAGAGGTAGGTGATTTCTGTTAAGGCTAGAATGTCTAATTCATTTAAAGGAAGGTCGTAAAAGGAATCGTGTGCGACATCTTTCAGATAGTCAAAAATATTGGCCATAAGAGCTCCTTTCTTTTTATTTATCTTATCAAATTTCCCTCAAATTAGCTAGTAGGATTGTCTTGCTTTGTTGGCTAAAAACAAGCCCTTTCAAATTCAGTTTCAGACCTTCGAGCATGGAAAAATCTGTTATAATAATAGCAAAGGAGAATCAGATGCACAAGATTTTATTAGTAGAAGATGATCAGGTTATTCGTCAACAAGTCGGAAAAATGCTCTCTGAATGGGGATTTGAAGTGGTCCTGGTAGAAGACTTTATGGAAGTTTTGAGTCTATTTGTTCAGTCGGAACCTCATCTGGTCCTCATGGATATTGGTTTGCCCTTGTTTAATGGCTATCACTGGTGTCAGGAAATTCGCAAGATTTCCAAGGTCCCCATCATGTTTCTGTCTTCGAGAGACCAGGCTATGGATATTGTCATGGCAATCAATATGGGGGCGGATGACTTTGTGACCAAGCCTTTTGACCAGCAGGTTCTTTTAGCCAAAGTTCAGGGCTTGTTGCGACGTTCATATGAGTTTGGGCGTGACGAGAGTTTACTGGAATATGCTGGTGTTATCCTCAATACCAAATCAATGGATTTACATTATCAAGGGCAAGTCTTGAATTTGACCAAGAACGAATTCCAGATTTTACGAGTTTTGTTTGAGCATGCGGGCAATATTGTAGCGCGTGACGATCTCATGCGGGAACTTTGGAACAGTGACTTTTTCATTGATGACAATACCCTATCTGTTAATGTGGCTCGATTGCGTAAAAAGTTGGAAGAGCAGGGCTTGGTAGGATTTATCGAAACCAAGAAAGGGATAGGGTACGGATTAAAGCATGCTTGATTGGAAACAATTTTTTCTAGCCTATCTGCGTTCCCGTAGTCGTCTGTTTGTCTATCTGATTTCTTTGACGTTTCTGCTCTTACTCTTTCAGTTTTTATTTGCCAGTTTGGGAATTTACTTTCTCTACTTTTTCCTCTTGTGTTGCTTTGTAACCATCTTATTTTTCACTTGGGACATATTGGTGGAAATGCAGGTCTATCGTCAGGAAATTCTCTATGGGGAGAGGGAAGCCAAATCTCCTTTGGAAATAGTTTTAGCAGAAAAATTAGAAGCGCGTGAGATGGAACTTTATCAGCAGAGGTCAGATTCAGAAAGAAAATTGACGGATTTGCTGGATTACTATACCTTGTGGGTTCATCAGATTAAGACCCCCATTGCAGCTAGTCAACTCTTAGTTGCAGAAGTAGCCGACCGCCAACTGAAGCAGCAATTAGAACAGGAAATTTTCAAAATCGACTCCTATACTAATCTAGTCTTACAGTACCTGCGTTTAGAAAGTTTTCATGATGATTTGGTCTTAAAGCAGGTGCAAATTGAGGACTTGGTTAAGGAAATAATTCGTAAATATGCTCTTTTCTTTATTCAAAAAGGCCTAAATGTCAATCTACATGACCTTGATAAAGAAATCGTGACGGATAAGAAGTGGCTACTAGTGGTTATTGAGCAAATCATCTCAAACAGTCTCAAGTACACCAAGGAAGGTGGTCTGGAGATTTATATGGAGGGGCAAGAGCTTTGTATCAAGGATACAGGAATCGGGATAAAAAACAGTGATGTCCTCCGAGTCTTTGAACGTGGTTTCTCAGGATATAATGGCCGCCTAACCCAGCAGTCATCTGGACTTGGTCTCTACCTATCTAAGAAAATTTCTGAAGAACTAGGCCACCAGATTTGCATTGAGTCTGAGGTCGGAAAAGGAACGATAGTAAGAATCAAGTTTTCCGATATGAATCTAATAATTGAGTGAGCATAATAGATAAAAGCCTAGGACAAGACAACTGGGCTTTTTTATCTTTAACTGTATATCTGAGTAAATTAGTTTATCTACCATAAACAAATCTCTGAGGGATGTGAAGATCACGAATGAAAAGGTAGGTCTAGATCAAAAGCAGATTAAGCAAACCATTAACAAGCAAATCTTAACAGTTTTCTTTCTTCCTGTAATTTTTGCATTTCTCCATTGGTCTTTGCTTATCATATGCTTAGTTTGCTTCTAGAGGTCATTGAAGTAGTCGATGATACCATGAGGTTGATGATAACTTTCTCTATCTGTTCAATTGATAAATTTCGTCAGAGAAAGACTGTAAAATTTTTGATATAATGTTAAGGAGGGACTGACGGATACTTAGAGGGTAACTTTCAAAAGTATAACAGGTGAGAAGAAAAATATGTAATACTGGACAGAAGTCTCTCTACCATCATCCATGCAGAAACAAGATTATATGAAATAAAAGGAGTGACCAATGACTGGAAACTATTCAACACGTGAATACCGTGAGAAATTATATGATGATCTTCATGTTCGATTAAGAGATACAGTGATTTTGATGTGTGCGATTTTTATTGCCTCTATCGGACTAAATATGAACTCAACAGCTGTCATTATTGGAGCCATGTTAATTTCACCTCTCATGACACCGATTGTTGGACTGGGGTTTGGTTTAGCTATTTTTGACACGCGTTTAATCAAGCAATCTCTAGAGGTTTTATTTACCCAAGTATTGGTCAGCTTGCTTGTCTCAGCTCTGTATTTCTGGATTTCTCCCTTATCTTATGAAAGTAGCGAATTGATTGCACGAACCTCTCCAACCATTTGGGATGTTCTCATTGCTATTGCTGGTGGGATAGCAGGTTTCATTGGTTCAAGGAAAAAAGAAGCAAACAATATCGTACCAGGAGTAGCCATTGCAACAGCTCTGATGCCACCTATCTGCACTGCAGGTTACGGTTTAGCTAATGGAAATGTACGATTTTTATTTGGAGCTCTTTATCTTTTCTTGATCAACTGTGTCTTTATCATGCTAATCAACATTGTTGGAACAAGAATTATGATGAGAAAATCTCCCTTAAGTTCATTTAAAGAGCTAAACATTAAAATGAGAATTGGGTTGATATCCTTGATTGTATTATTGATTCTTCCGGCTAGTTATTCAGCAATTACTTTGACGATAGATCAAGCGCGAAAAGAAGGAATCAAACAGTTTGTAGGAAAAGAGTTCGCCAATCACACGGTCATTAATCAAGTCTACAAATCAAGAAACAATGAGTTGGTCTTGACGGTTGTTGGAGATCCGATTTCAGAAGAAGAATTAGAAACGCTCCACCAAAAACAAGCCTCTTACGGTATTCAATCTGTTCAATTGAAAGTCAATCAAGTTCATAATTCGACAAAATTAGACAGTGATTCGACCAAGGAATTTTATGAAACCATTAACAAGTATATCGATCAAAAACTCTCTGAAAAGGATTCACAAAAAGATCTCGTAAAAGAAAATGAAGCAGACAAGGATTGAGGACAATGAACTGAATCGGTTTTTACGCCGTGTTTTTCTTGTATCTTCCTCTTTCTTACTTATAGCAGGTTGTTTTTGATAAATCTAAGCAACACTAAATGATGAAGTGAAAGGGGATGAATCTTTGATAGTATTCATTTATTGTGAAATATGATATATTTATTAATTAGATGGATGAATACTTCTAGAGTTAAATATAGCATAATAGGGACAGACTTTTTGGTTTATTTTTGTTTGTAGTCGGATTATGAAAGAATATCCAATATTATGCGATAAGATAGAATGTTACAAAAAAGAAAGGGGATGCAATCCGATGAAGAAAGACAGATTAATTGTATTGACAGATGCTGTTCTAGCAATTATTATGACCATCTTGATTTTAGAGTTAGAAAAACCAACAACACCAAGTCTTGAAGCTTTTTGGGATTTACGGCAAAATTTCTTTGCTTGTTTTCTTTCCTTTTTCTGGTTGGGATCGTTATGGATGGCACTAAACACATTATGGGAAAAGGTTGAGAAAATTTCCTCAGAAATTATTTGGTGGAATTTGTTTCTACTCTTGGAGCGGCAGGAGTTCTCTTTGGAGAATTTCATGCCATCCAAGATACCAGTCTGAATGATGTGGTGGACCGGATCTATATAAATGTCAAGGATTTACCGTTTCAGTCCTTGGGAGCTTTAGCTAATATCCTGTCTGATGTTAAGAAGGGACTGATTCAAGACAGTCATATCTGGTCTTTCTTCCAGTCATTTTTCAAACAATATCAGTTGATAATCAGCTTAAATCAGATCTATCAGTTTGTCTATCTTTCTCTGATGGAGATCATGTCCTATCTTCACTTTGATTATTGGAAAAAACGGCTCGGTCAGGAGCTAGTATGAATAAGGAGAACAAATGAGACGTTTAAAAATGTTATGGCATATTATACAGGTTACGGGTTTTACTCGGTTTGCTCTGAGTTTTGTGACCTTTGTTTTTGGGTCAGGAGGCGTGCTTTTCCTAGTTGAACCTGCTATCACAAATTACGGAGACGGTCTTTGGTATGCTTTTGTGACTTCGACGACTGTCGGCTACGGGGATCTCCTAGCTGTGACCTTGATTGGAAGGATTACCAGTGTCTTCTTGACGATTTATGGGCTCATATTTTTTGGCTGTTTATCAGCTGTTATTATTAATTATTATACCGATTTAAATAAGGAAAGAGGAGAGGACAAATGACTGCCAATTATTCAACACGGGAATACCGTGAGAAATTATACGATGACCTTCATGTTCGATTGAGAGATACAGCGATTTTGATGTGTGCAATTTTTATTGCCTCTATCGGTCTAAATATGAATTCAACAGCTGTTATTATTGGAGCCATGTTAATTTCACCTCTCATGACACCGATTGTTGGACTGGGATTCGGTTTAGCTATTTTTGATACGCGTTTAATCAAGCAATCTCTAGAGGTTTTATTGACTCAAGTGTTGGTCAGTTTGCTTGTCTCGACTCTGTATTTCTGGATTTCTCCCTTGTCTTATGCAAGTAGCGAGTTGATCGCACGAACCTCTCCAACCATTTGGGATGTTCTCATTGCTATTGCTGGTGGGATTGCTGGTGTGATCGGTTCAAGGAAAAAAGAAGCAAACAATATCGTGCCAGGAGTAGCCATTGCTACAGCTTTGATGCCGCCTATCTGTACTGCTGGCTATGGTTTAGCTAATGGGAATGTACGATTTTTATTGGGGGCTCTCTATCTTTTCTTGATCAACTGTGTCTTTATCATGCTAGCCAACATTGTTGGAACAAGAATTTTGATGAGAAAATCTCCTTTAACTTCATTTAAAGAGCTGAGCATTAAAATGAGAATTGGCTTGATTTCTTTGATTGTATTGTTGATTCTTCCAGCTAGCTATTCGGCAGTTACTCTGACAATAGAACAAGCGCGCAAAGAAGGGATCAAACAGTTTGTAGGAAAAGAGTTCGCCAATTATACGGTTATTAATCAAGTCTACAAGTCAAGTAACAATGAATTGGTCTTGACGGTTGTTGGAGATCCGATTTCAGAAGAAGAATTAGAAACACTCCACCAAAAACAAGCCTCTTACGGTATTCAATCTGTTCAATTGAAAGTGAATCAAGTTCAGAACTCGCCAACATTAGATAGTGAAGCGACCAAGGAATTTTATGAAAACATTGACAAGTATATTGATCAAAAACTCTCTGAAAAAGATTCACAAAACGATCTCGTAAAAGAAAATGAAGCAGACAAGGATTGAGGATACTGACTTTATCTAACTCATGAAAGTAAATCTTGTGTGGTGGTTTGGTCAATCACTACTAGCTCGGATTAAATAATACTCTTCGAAAATCAAATTCAAACCACGTCAGCGTCGCCTTACCGTACTCAAGTACAGCTTGCGGCTAGCTTCCTAGTTTGCTTTTTGATTTTCATTGAGTAAAAATATAAAAAGCAACAGCTGAAATAGTTGTTGCTTTTTAGGTAGCTAGGATTTTATCTCTTATTTCTCAACGCGTGATTTGTTGGCGATATCAGCTAGGATAGCTTGAACAAAGTCATCAACTGAGACAGTTTGTGTTTCTTTTTGGCCATAGCGACGAACGTTAACAGTTCCGTCTTCCATTTCCTTGTCCCCAACGATCAATTGGTAAGGAATCTTGCTTGTTTGTGACGCACGGATCTTGAACTGCATTTTTTCATTGCGCTCATCTACATCTGCACGGACACCACGGTCACGGAGTTTTTTAGCTACTTCCCATGCGTAGTCCACGTGTTTTTCGTTAGATACTGGGATGAGAGTTACTTGGTGAGGTGCTAGCCATGTTGGGAAGGCACCCTTGTAGTTCTCAATCAAGATAGCTGTGAAGCGTTCCATAGTTGAGATAACTCCACGGTGGATCATAACTGGACGGTGCTCTTCACCATCAGCTCCGATATATTTAAGGTCGAAGCGTTCTGGAAGCAAGAAGTCAAGTTGGATAGTAGAAAGAGTTTCTTCTTTTCCAAGAGCGGTCTTAACTTGAATATCCAATTTTGGTCCGTAGAAGGCTGCTTCACCTTCGGCTTCAAAGTAGTCCACGCCCATTTCATCAAGGGCTGCACGAAGCATGGTTTGAGCATTTTCCCACATCTCATCATTATCAAAGTACTTATGAGTATCTTGAGGGTCGCGAAGAGAGAGACGGAAGCGGTATTCATTCAAGTTGAAATCTTCATAAACATCGATAATCAACTGAAGGGCGCGTTGGAATTCTTCTTGGATTTGTTCTGGAGTCACAAAGAGGTGACCGTCGTTGAGTGACATTTCACGTACACGTTGAAGACCAGTGAGTGCACCAGATTTTTCATAACGGTGCATCATACCGATTTCAGCGATACGGATTGGCAACTCACGGTAAGAGTGAACATGGTGTTTGAAGACTTGGATGTGGTGCGGACAGTTCATTGGACGAAGGACAAATTCTTCCCCGTCACCCATGTCCATAGTTGGGAACATGTCTTCTTGGTAATGATCCCAGTGACCAGAAGTCTTGTAAAGTTCAACAGAAGCAAGTGGTGGAGTGTAGACGTGTTGGTAGCCAGAAGCTAGCTCTTTGTCTACGATGTAGCGTTCCAACTCACGACGAATAGTCGCACCATTTGGCAACCAGAATGGCAAACCTTGACCAACCTCTTGAGAAATCATGAAGAGATCAAGCTCTTTACCAAGTTTGCGGTGGTCACGTTCCTTAGCTTCTTCACGCATTTGGAGGTAGTTTTTCAAGTCTTTCTTGTCGAACCAAGCTGTACCATAGATACGTTGCATCATAGCGTTGTCGCTATTTCCACGCCAGTAAGCACCCGCTACATGGAGAAGGTGGAAGATTTGGATGCGGCCTGTTGAAGGGACGTGTGGGCCACGGCAAAGGTCTACATATTCACCCTGACGGTAGATGGTCAAACCACCTTCGTCTTCTGAGTGTTCTTCAATCAATTCTAATTTGTAAGGGTCGTTCTTGAAGATTTCACGTGCATCGTCTTTAGTAACTTCTTCACGGATTGATGGGAAGTTTTCTTTGACAATTTTTTGCATTTCTTCTTCGATACGAGGAAGGTCTTCGTTAGAGATTTGACCAGCTGTGTTGTCAGTATCGTAGTAGAAACCATCTTCGATGGCTGGACCAACTCCCAAGTGAATGTCTGGGAAAAGACGACGAGCTGCTTGGGCGAACAAGTGAGCTGCTGAGTGACGCAAGATTGGAAGGGCATCTTCGTGATCAGGTGTCACGATTTCGATGCTTCCATCTTCAGTGATAGCACGAGTAGTGTCGATGAGTTTGCCGTTGAATTTACCAGCCAAGGCCTTTTTAGCTAGGGAATTGCTGATAGATTGGGCAATTTCAAAAGTAGTAACGCCAGATTCGAATTCACGAACAGCGCCATCTGGGAAAGTAATGTTAATCATGATGTTCTCCTTACTTATATTATTGACGAATGTGTTAACCCTATTCTGAAAACAGGGATAGAGGATTGTGAAAGCTAGAAAAACAAAAAGCGACATCCTCGAAAGGACGTCGCAACGTGGTTCCACCTTCATTTATGTTCCTCAAAAAAGAGGGACACCTCTGATTGGCTCTAACGTGGCCACCGTTTTATGTTTTCATAAAAAACTCAAGAGTAGTATCAGTTTAGGCTCTCTATGCGTTTCCAGCAACCACGCACTCTCTAGTAGAAAGGGACTAAGTGACTTGTCTCTATGGATTATTATAGCATGATTGTGAGATTTTTCAAGGATTTTGTGAAAGTTTTTTGTTTTTCATTTTTTGTAGAATATGCTTGATGCCAATACCGGAAGCCATGCCCACCAGAGCAAAGATTTCATAGGCTAAAAAGTAAAACCAGATAAATTCACCGAAGGTTATGATAGTAAAGCAAAAGAGCAGTCCGTTACCAATTAACCACCAAAGTGAGAAACGGAAACGGTAGCTATAGAGTAGCGATATAATCAAGATTACCAGAGGTGTAAAGAAGAGAAGATTGTTTATACAGAGTCCCTTGAGTGTAAGGGGGTCAGAAACAACTAGCAAGACCAACTCATAAAGTGGCCAATAAAAGAAAAATATGACCAGATAGTAGGGGAGATGGAAATAGAATCTACGCATGATAATCACCTCGTTTTAAAAAAACAGACAACTTAGATTTCTTGCTATGATTATTATAGCATGTTTAAAACAAGAAAGTAAATCTGTTGACAAAGAAGTTAGTTATTGGTAGAATAGGGATTGTCGTAAAGACAAATAACTTCTTCTTGGTTACAGGCATGCCAACCTGTCACTCGGATGAAGCCAAATAAAAAGGAGAAACATCATGGCAATCTCAAAAGAGAAAAAAAATGAAATCATCGCACAATATGCACGTCACGAAGGTGATACAGGTTCAGTAGAGGTTCAAGTTGCTGTCCTTACTTGGGAAATCAACCACCTTAACGAACACATCAAACAACACAAAAAAGACCACGCTACTTACCGTGGATTGATGAAAAAAATCGGTCGCCGTCGTAACTTGCTTGCATACTTGCGTAAAAACGACGTTAACCGTTACCGTGAGTTGATTAACTCTCTAGGACTTCGTCGCTAATTTTGCGTCTAAACCGTTTCTATACTTCGTTGGCTTCGGCTCGATGTACCATTAGTACAATCTTCGCCTCGTCGCCTAGTCTATAAACGGTTTATCCAGCAAGACTGGAGCTCTCTGATTTTCAGAGGGTTTTTTTATTGAGGTTTTATCGGTCACAATTTTGGAGACTACAAAAACCTCAAATGGTATCAGCTAATTACACCATAAAGGTGCGTAGCTACTCGGCTTTTCAAGCCGAGTAGCTGTCTGCAAGCTCCTTCGGAGAGCCCACACTTTACGAAGTAAAGTATAGTATGTTATACTCTACATGGAAGTAGTCACTGAATTCCAGTTAGAAATTACTTTGTAACTACGTTTTGAGGAGGAGTAAAATGCTTTCCTATGTTCGACATTACCCACTAGCGATAGCTAAATTAATGTGTCTGTGCTCTCCTAAAATCTGCTGATTTATTACTGACCAATACAGGAGGTTTTTTATGGGACAGACAATCATATCTGCTATTGGTGTTTATATTTCCACCAGTATCGATTATTTAATTATTTTATTTATTTTATTTGCACAGCTATCACAGAACAAACAAAAATGGCATATTTATGCGGGGCAATATCTAGGCACAGGCTTACTTGTAGGGGCGAGTTTAGTTGCTGCTTATGTCGTTAATTTCGTGCCTGAAGAATGGATGGTTGGATTGCTTGGTTTAATCCCTATCTATTTAGGGATTCGCTTTGCAATTGTTGGAGAAGGTGAGGAAGAAGAGGAAGAAATTATTGAAAGATTAGAACAAAGCAAGGCAAATCAACTGTTTTGGACAGTTACATTGCTGACAATTGCGTCTGGCGGAGATAATTTAGGTATCTATATACCTTATTTTGCTTCATTAGATTGGTCACAGACCCTCGTGGCGTTGCTTGTGTTTGTAATCGGCATAATTATCTTATGCGAGCTTAGTCGGGTGTTATCCTCTATTCCGTTAATATTCGAGACAATTGAAAAATACGAGCGAATCATTGTGCCCTTAGTATTCATTCTACTTGGACTATACATCATGTATGAAAATGGCACGATAGAGACTTTTCTGACCGTGTAGATTTTTTTGTTTCACTAGGATTTTAGCCCGAGCTCAAATCAGCTCTCTGATTTTCAGAGGGCTTTTTATGTTGTCACTTTACCTCGATATACTCAAGTATAATCTTCGGTTACGATTATTAGCACTGTAAGACCAACTATATTCATTTGTTCTCATCTTGTTACGCAGTTGAAAATATGGTATACTTTTTCATGAGAATTTTCTAAATTTTTAAGATTCTATCAAAGGAGGTTTGCATGCTTTCCAAATTTTCTGGAAGCCGACAAGACCAGCAATTTGTGTTACTTTTAGTTATTTTGCTAGGTATTTTAGGGATTTCTCTCTTTCTAGCAGTTTCAATGGGATCTGTTGCGATTGATCTAGGAGATACCTATCGGATTATTTTGAGCAGGTTGGGATTTCCTCTTGAGATAGGAGAGGTTTCCAAGTCCACTCTTGTCATTGTATGGAACATGAGATTTCCCCGAGTATTGTTAGGTCTGATAGTGGGAGCAGGCCTTTCTATGTGTGGTAGCGTGATGCAGTCCACAGTGAACAATCCCATCGCTGAGCCTTATGTCTTAGGAATATCTGCGGGTGCAACTCTAGGGGCAACTTTGAGCATCATTCTTGGTTTAAAAGTGATGATTAGCCTTGGAGCTTTTCTTGGAGCTATTTTGGCAACAATTTCTGTCCTCATCATTGCCTCTATGCAGGGAAGGATGACGACTTCTAGTCTGATTTTATCAGGAACGGTGGTCAATGCTCTCTTTCTGGCTTTTTCAAACTTTATTATCTCAGTTGGTGCTAATGCGGACAGTGTGATGACCATTAAGTTTTGGACCATGGGCTCGCTTGCTGGGACTACCTGGGCAGACTTGGTCCTGCCAACTATAATAGTAGGAATGGCCTTTCTATTTTTCTCTACTCAGTATCGTGTTTTCAATGCGATGATGATGGGAGATGAGGCTGCTTTAACTTTGGGGATTCCCTTACGCTTTTATTGGTATCTTTATGTGACCATGGTGGCTGTGCTGACAGCAGTCTTAGTGGCAACCTGTGGGATTATTGGATTTGTCGGTCTGATTACTCCACATTTAGCTCGAGGGTTAGTAGGAACGAATTACAAGAGGCTTTTTCCTGTTGCAACCTTGATGGGTTCCCTCTTTGTCATCTGGGCAGATGTACTCTCTCGTATCACCATTCCAAACGCAGAGCTTCCTATTGGTATTTTCACAGCCTTAGTAGGTGCTCCCTTCTTTATCTATATTGTTGGAGGTAGGCGAAGGGAGGTGAGGGTCTGATATGGACTTGATTTGTCAGGATATCCATTTTGGACTAGGAGAGAAAAAAATCCTCAAAGGAGTCTCTCTTAAGGTTGAGGGGCATCAATTTCACACGATATTAGGACCAAATGGAAGCGGAAAAACCAGCTTGCTTAAACTCCTCTATCGTCAGGAAAAGGCGGACAAAGGCTTGATAAGCCTAGATGGAAAGCCACTGGAGCATTGGTCACTCAAAGAAACAGCTAAGCAAATGGCGGTCGTCACCCAGTTTAATCAATTGCAGTTTGATTGTACAGTTGAGGAAATCGTCTTGCTGGGAAGAACTCCCCACCTCTCTTTTTTACAGAAGGAAAGGGAAAGAGATTTTACACTTGTTCAAGATGCCCTCGTTAAGGTGGATATGCTCGAGAAGAAAACTCGTCTCTATTCGTCCCTGTCAGGGGGAGAAAAACAGCGAGTCTTACTAGCCCGCGCCTTGGCGCAAGAACCGACTCTCTTGCTCCTGGACGAACCAACCAATCACCTGGATATCAAGTATCAGCTAGACTTGTTGGCCATTGTGAAGAATCTCAAGGTCAATGTTCTAGCTGTCCTACATGATATTCAACTTGCTTGTCGCTATTCGGATTATCTCTATCTGATGAAAGAGGGGGAAATCCTTTACCAAGGGACTCCAAAGGAGACCATCACCCCTGAGTCATTGCAAACTGTATACGGAGTTCAAAGTCAGGTGACTTGGACCGAGGACCAGCAAGCTATGATTCACTATTTATAAGAATGAAAAGGAAAACAAGATGAAAAAAACACTCAGTATTTTACTCGTAACAGTAGCTACCCTAACCATGGCAGCTTGTGGTAACACTACTACAGAAAAAGCTACCACACAATCTAGCACAGAGACAAGTCAAAAGGCTAACGCAGAGACGACTTATCCGTTAACAGTTAAAACCTATGATGCTAAAGGAAATGAAGTAGAACAAGTCTTTGACAAGGCACCTGAAAAAGTTATCACCAACAATCTTTCAACCACTGAAATCTTATTGGAGTTGGGGTTGAAGGATAAAATTGTTGGTATGCTCAATCCAGACAATGCTGTGACGGACAAATACAAGGACGCGATTGCGACGATTCCTCAAATTGGGGATAAAAAAACAGTCTCACAAGAGACAGTCCTTTCTTATGAGCCAGACTCTGTGATGGGTCGAAACATGATGTTTTCTGAAAAATCCTTGGGGACAGTTAGTACTTGGAATGAAAACAAAATCCCAGTTTATACTCAAAAAGCTTCTCTCTCAACAATTCAGCAAGATTTGGGAAATATTGTAGAAGATGTCAAAAATCTTGGAATGATTTTTAATGTTCAGGACAAGGCCAATGAATACGCAGCCCAATTACAAACTAAAATTGACGCTGTTAAGAAAGCAAATCCAGCAAGCCAAGGTGAAAAGAAAAAGGCTTTGATTATGGTTGCTTATAATGATGAAACCTTCGGTGCCTACAAGTCTGCTTTGCAAGAAAGTTTGCTGAACCAACTTGGTTATACAAACGTTGCTACGGGGACATCAGGCTTGACCTTGGAAAATCTCGTGTCAATGGATCCTGAATTGATTATCTATGTAACCAGCGACCGCAATAAAAAATTGGATGAAAAAGCAGTAGAGTTGATGAAGGCAAATGCTGTTTTGGAAAGCGTTCCTGCTATTAAGAATCAAAAAATCATGACCATCTCTTACGATGAGTTGATGGATTATGGTCCAGCAGTGATTGATTCCCTTGAGAAAATCAATGACTTTATCAATAAATAATGAGTTTGATTGGGAAGGAATTCAAGTTAAAATCAGCCTTCCCTCTAACTACGACCCCAATCAAACCTATCCGGCTATTTTATTGAATGATGGAAACTTAGATTTCCTATCGTACCTCTCCGAATCTATGATTTTAGTGGGCTTGACCTCTAAAAATCGCTTAGACGACTACACTCCCTGGGCGACATCGGCTATGAGAGATGGAGCTCCAGATTTTGGAGGTCAGGCCAACGCCTATCATGATCATTTATTTGGAGGTCTTTTAGACAAGTTGCAGTCGCTTTATCGACTTGATGAAAATCGCCTTGCTTATGGAGGTTATTCACTAGGTGGTTTGGCGGCAGTCTACAGTCTTTTCAGCTTTGACAAGGTTTCCTGTGTCTTTTCCATCTGCGGTTCTTTTTGGTATCCTGATTTTGTGACTTACTGCAAGGCAGAGACAGTGAAAAATCTAGACTGTTTGCTGTATTTACAGAATGGTCAATCAGAAGGAGCACACCATACTAATCGCTTGGCTCAAGCACCAACCTATGCTGAGCAGATCCATACCAGTCTTCAGAAATACTATCCGAACGGTCAATTTGTCTTTGATCCTTATGGACACCATGAACAAGTAGCTGAACGATTTTTAGCCTTTTCCAGCTGGTTGACCCAAAAATGGGAAATCGAATAACAGATTTATCCCTTGGCAAAAGCCAAGGGATTGTTGTATTTGTTTGTTTAACCAAGGTTTTCTCTCTTTTTATCTGGATTCCATACGAAGCTTGCGATAAAGCTAAAGATTATGGTTAGGATAGCGAGGATAATGGCAAGGATGAGGGCAGGAATGCGGATAAACCACCAGAGTGGATTTGGTTTTTTATCATTATGCCATTGTTTCGTTTCTTGGTCTAGACGTTGGAATTCTGTTTGGATACGATTGGCGACTGTTTCAATGCCGTCATCATTCATTTTCTTGATATCTGAGATATCGATTGGATTTCCAAAGTTCATATCGACACGTTCACGACTAATCAAGCCCTTCAAAGTCATGGGACCTGTGTAGGTAACCGGCATGATACGGACCTTGGCCATTTTGGCAATCAGAGCTACGCCACCCTTGACATCGTTTGAGTGTCGGCTTCCACTTGGAAACATGATGAGAGAGCGGTCACTTTTTTTGAGAACATTGATAGGATATTTGATGGCTGAGGCGCTAGGATTTTCACGGTCGATAGGAAAGGCACCACACATACGAATCCACCAGCCAAAGATACGGTTGGTAAAGAGCTCTTTTTTGGCCATAAAGATAAATTGTTTTGGTTTGGTCGCAAAGGCCATATAAACTGGATCCCACCAGGTGCGGTGAGGTGCAACCAAAATATAATTTTCATCTTGATTAGGAATTTTATCAGTATTATGATAGTGGGCATTGCCATTGATGGACCATAGGAGCAAGACAACCAATCCACGTAAATAAGTATAAAACATGCGATCTCCTTCGATTATTTTCTTGTTATTATTATACCTTATCAAAGGAGGGCTGGCAAACTTTTCCCTTGACTAGGTGCATATTTGGGGTGAGATTAGAATTCTTTTAGAAAAAATGATATGATAGAATTTATGGATAAAAATAAGATTATGGGATTAACCCAAAGAGAAGTCAAGGAAAGACAGGCTAAGGGCTTGGTCAATGATTTTACTGCTTCGGCCAGTACCAGCACTTGGCAAATCATCAAACGAAATGTCTTTACCCTTTTTAACGCTTTGAACTTTGCCATTGCTTTGGCACTAGCCTTTGTGCAGGCTTGGAGCAATCTGGTCTTCTTTGCTGTTATCTGCTTTAACGCTTTTTCTGGAATTGTGACCGAGCTGCGGGCTAAACACATGGTGGACAAGCTCAATCTCATGACCAAGGAAAAGGTCAAAACCATCCGTGATGGCCAAGAAGTGGCTCTGAATCCTGAAGAATTGGTGTTAGGAGATGTCATTCGTTTGTCTGCAGGAGAGCAGATTCCTAGTGATGCCTTGGTTTTGGAAGGCTTTGCGGAAGTCAATGAAGCCATGTTGACGGGGGAAAGTGATTTGGTGCAAAAGGAAGTTGAAGCCTTGCTTTTGTCTGGAAGTTTCCTAGCCAGTGGGTCGGTTTTGGCTCAAGTTCACCATGTAGGTGCAGACAACTATGCTGCCAAACTCATGCTGGAAGCCAAGACCGTTAAACCTATTAACTCCCGTATCATGAAATCGCTGGATAGGTTAGCAGGTTTTACTGGGAAGATTATCATTCCTTTTGGTCTGGCTCTCTTGCTAGAAGCCTTGCTTTTAAAAGGCTTGCCTCTTAAGTCGTCCGTTGTAAATTCGTCGACAGCCCTACTGGGAATGTTGCCTAAGGGAATTGCCCTTTTGACCATTACTTCGCTCTTGACTGCAGTGATTAAGTTGGGCTTGAAAAAGGTCTTGGTGCAGGAGATGTACTCTGTTGAGACCCTGGCGCGCGTGGATATGCTCTGTCTGGACAAGACGGGCACCATCACCCAAGGAAAAATGCAGGTGGAGGCTGTTCTTCCGCTGATGGAAGATTATGATGAAGAGGCTATTGCCAGCATCCTGACTAGTTACATGGCTCATAGTGAAGATAAAAATCCAACAGCCCAAGCTATTCGAAAGCGTTTTGTGGGAGAAGTTTCTTATCCTATGCTTTCCAATCTTCCTTTCTCAAGCGATCGCAAGTGGGGAGCCATGGAGTTAGAAGGTTTGGGAACGATTTTCTTAGGTGCACCTGAGATGTTGCTGGATTCTGAGGTCCCTGAAGCCGGAGAGGCCTTGGAGAGAGGTTCACGTGTCTTGGTCTTAGCTCTCAGTCAGGAGAAATTAGACCATCATAAACCACAAAAACCATTTGATATTCAGGCTCTAGCCTTGCTGGAAATCTTGGACCCCATTCGAGAGGGAGCAGCAGAAACGCTGGACTATCTCCGTTCTCAGGAAGTGGGGCTCAAGATTATCTCTGGTGACAATCCAGTTACGGTGTCCAGCATTGCCCAGAAGGCTGGTTTTGCAGACTATGACAGTTATGTAGATTGCTCGAAAATTACGGATGAGGAATTGATTGCTATGGCTGAGGAGACCGCTATTTTTGGACGTGTTTCCCCTCATCAAAAGAAACTCATCATCCAAACACTGAAAAAAGCGGGTCATACAACAGCTATGACGGGGGATGGAGTTAATGATATCCTGGCTCTTCGTGAGGCTGATTGTTCTATCGTGATGGCTGAGGGAGATCCTGCGACTCGTCAGATTGCCAATCTGGTTCTCTTGAACTCAGACTTTAATGATGTTCCTGAGATTCTCTTTGAAGGTCGTCGCGTGGTCAATAACATTGCCCACATTGCACCGATTTTCTTGATAAAGACCATCTATTCTTTCTTGCTCGCAGTTATCTGTATCGCCAGTGCTCTTCTGGGACGGTCTGAGTGGATCTTGATTTTCCCCTTCATTCCAATTCAGATAACCATGATCGACCAGTTTGTGGAAGGTTTCCCACCATTCGTTCTGACTTTTGAGCGAAATATCAAACCTGTTGAGCCAAACTTCCTCAGAAGATCCATGCTTCGTGCCCTACCAAGTGCTCTCATGGTTGTGTTCAGTGTCCTGTTTGTGAAAATATTTGGAAGTAGCCAAGGTTGGTCTGAGTTAGAAATCTCAACTCTACTCTATTATCTCTTGGGGTCAATTGGTTTCTTATCCGTATTTAGAGCCTGCATGCCATTTACCCTATGGCGTGTCCTCTTGATTGTCTGGTCAGTAGGAGGCTTCCTAGCCACAGCTCTCTTCCCAAGAATTCAAAAACTACTTGAAATTTCAACCTTAACAGGACAAACATTACCTGTTTATGGTGTCATGATGTTGGTCTTTACCGTGATATTTATCTTAACCAGTCGTTACCAAGCGAAAAAATAAAGAAAGGCTGCAATCTGTGGATTGCGGTCTTTTTAGGTAAAAGATTGCCAGCTGAAATGTGGTATAATAAGAGGTAATAGAGTTTTGGAAAGTGAGAGAAAATGATTTCAAAGAGATTAGAATTAGTGGCTTCCTTTGTGCCACAGGGAGCTATTTTACTAGATGTGGGAAGTGACCATGCTTATCTGCCTATCGACTTGGTCGAAAGAGGAAAAATCGAAAGTGCCATTGCAGGTGAGGTGGTGGAAGGTCCCTACCAATCTGCAGTCAAAAATGTTGAGGCTCACAGCCTAAAGGAGAAAATCCAGGTTCGTTTAGCCAATGGCTTGGCAGCCTTTGAAGAGTCAGACCAAGTGTCTGTCATTACCATTGCTGGTATGGGTGGTCGTTTGATTGCTAGGATTTTAGAAGAAGGCTTGGACAAGTTAGCTAATGTAGAACGATTGATCCTTCAGCCCAATAATCGTGAAGACGACTTGCGTATCTGGCTACAAGAGAACGGATTTCAGATTGTAGCTGAAAGCATCTTAGAAGAAGCTGGCAAGTTTTACGAGATTTTGGTGGTGGAAGCAGGACAAATGAAGCTATCAGCCAGTGATGTTCGCTTTGGACCTTTCTTGTCCAAAGAGATCAGTCCAGTCTTTGTCCAAAAATGGCAAAAAGAAGCTGATAAGCTAGAGTTTGCCCTTGGGCAAATCCCAGACAAAAATCTGGAGGAACGTCAAGTTCTAGTAGATAAAATTCAAGCCATCAAGGAGGTGCTCCATGTTAGCAAGTGAAGTGATTAACGTGTATGAAGCCTTTTGTCCTCAGGAATTTTCCATGGAGGGAGACAGTCGTGGTCTGCAAATTGGCACTTTGGACAAGGATATCCAAAGGGTCATGGTGGCTCTCGATATTCGTGAAGAAACGGTGGCTGAAGCCATTGAAAAGGGTGTGGACTTGATTATTGCCAAGCACGCTCCGATTTTCCGTCCTATCAAGGACTTGGTATCTAGTCGTCCGCAAAATCAGATTTACATTGATCTCATCAAGCATGACATCGCAGTTTATGTCAGCCATACCAATATTGACATCGTTGAAAATGGCCTCAATGATTGGTTCTGTCAGATGCTAGGTATCGAGGAAACTATCTATCTGCAGGAAACTGGCCCTGAACGTGGAATTGGACGTATTGGAAATGTTCCGACTCAGACATTTGGGGAATTAGCACAACATGTCAAGCAAGTATTTGGCCTAGATAGTCTTCGAATGGTGCATTATCAAGAGAGAGATTTGCAGAAGCCTATTTCAAGAGTGGCCATCTGTGGTGGTAGCGGGCAGTCTTTCTATAAGGATGCTTTGGCAAAGGGGGCAGATGTTTATATCACTGGTGATATTTACTACCACACTGCTCAGGATATGCTGTCTGATGGCTTGCTAGCCTTGGACCCAGGTCACTATATCGAAGTGCTTTTTGTAGAAAAAATTGCAGAGCTTCTTAATCAATGGAAAGAGGAAAAAGGCTGGACTATTGATATCTTACCTAGTCAAGCATCGACCAATCCTTTCCACCATATCTAGTTAGAAGGTGAAGACAATGAAAAAAGTTGCCATTATTGGAGCAGGGATTGTAGGTGCAACAGCTGCCTACTACCTCTCGAAAGAAAGTGACCTAGAGGTGACCGTTTTTGACCATGGACAGGGGCAAGCCACCAAGGCAGCAGCGGGAATTATCAGTCCGTGGTTTTCCAAACGCCGCAATAAGGCCTGGTACAAAATGGCGCGCTTGGGGGCTGACTTTTATGTGGATTTATTAGCAGATTTAGAGAAGTCAGGACAAGAAATCGACTTTTACCAGCGTTCGGGAGTCTTTCTCCTGAAAAAGGATGAAACTAAGTTGGAAGAACTCTATCAACTAGCCCTCCAGCGTAGAGAAGAATCTCCTTTGATAGGGCAATTAGCCATTCTGGACTCAGCATCAGCTAATGAATTATTCCCTGGCTTGCAGGAATTTGATCACCTGCTCTATGCTTCTGGTGGAGCGAGAGTAGATGGCCAACTTTTAGTGACTCGTTTGCTGGAAGCCAGTCACGTCAAGCTGGTCAAAGAAAAAGTGACTCTGATACCTTTAGCATCAGGTTACCAGATTGACGAAGAGGTGTTTGATCAGGTTATTTTGGCGATGGGAGCTTGGTTGGGACATCTGTTAGAGCCTTTAGGTTATGAAGTAGATGTTCGTCCCCAAAAGGGGCAACTCCGAGATTATCAACTTGCCCAAGACATGGAAGCTTACCCTGTTGTTATGCCAGAAGGGGAGTGGGATTTGATTCCTTTTGCAGGTGGGAAATTATCCCTAGGCGCTACCCATGAAAATGATATGGGATTTGATTTGACGGTAGATGAAACCTTACTCCAACAAATGGAGGAGGCAGCCTTGCCTCACTATCCAGTCTTGGCAGTAGCGACTTCAAGAGCTGAGCGTGTGGGAATCCGTGCCTATACCAGTGATTTCTCTCCTTTCTTTGGACAAGTACCTGGCTTATCAGGTGTCTATGCTGCTAGTGGACTAGGTTCCTCAGGCCTCACAACTGGTCCTATCATTGGTTACCATCTAGCTCAACTGATCCAAGACAAGGAGTTGACCTTGGACCCTCTAAACTACCCAATTGAAAACTATGTCAAACGGGTAAAAAGCGAATAAGCATTTTACTGAAATTTTATCCTACCCTCTAGGATGGCAAATGACATTCCCTATCAAAAATGGTAAAATAAGAAAAAATAATCTGAGAATCGAGGAAAGAAGATGCAAGAAAAGATTTTGGTAACGGGTGGAGCAGGTTTTATCGGAACCCACACTGTTATTGAGTTAATCCAAGCAGGTCATCAAGTTGTTGTGGTGGATAACCTTGTTAATAGTAACAGAAAAAGTTTAGAAGTTGTTGAAAGAATCACAGGAGTTGAAATTCCGTTTTATGAGGCAGATATCCGTGACACAGATACACTCAGAGATATTTTCAAGCAAGAAGAACCAACTGGTGTCATTCATTTTGCTGGCTTGAAGGCTGTCGGTGAATCTACCCGTATTCCTCTTGCCTACTATGACAATAATATCGCTGGAACTGTTAGTCTTTTGAAGGTCATGGAAGAAAACAACTGTAAAAACATCATTTTCAGTTCTTCTGCGACAGTTTACGGAGATCCTCATACAGTGCCAATCTTGGAAGATTTCCCACTTTCAGTGACCAATCCATATGGCCGTACCAAACTCATGCTTGAGGAAATTTTGACCGATATCTACAAGGCAAACTCAGAATGGAATGTGGTCTTGCTTCGTTACTTTAACCCAATCGGAGCTCATGAAAGTGGAGACCTAGGAGAAAATCCAAATGGTATTCCAAACAACCTCTTGCCATATGTGACTCAAGTAGCCGTTGGAAAATTAGAGCAAGTGCAAGTGTTTGGAGATGATTACGATACGGAAGATGGAACTGGTGTTCGTGACTATATCCACGTTGTCGATTTGGCTAAAGGTCACGTTGCAGCTCTGAAAAAAATCCAAAAAGGTTCAGGCCTAAACGTTTATAACCTTGGAACAGGTAAAGGCTACTCAGTTCTTGAAATTATCCAAAACATGGAAAAAGCGGTGGGACGTCCAATTCCTTACCGTATCGTAGACCGTCGCCCAGGGGATATCGCAGCCTGCTATTCAGATCCTGCAAAAGCCAAAGCAGAACTCGGCTGGGAAGCAGAATTAGGCATCACCCAAATGTGTGAAGACGCATGGCGTTGGCAAAGCAAGCATCCAAATGGATTTGAAGACTAAGATGGTGATGTCAATCATTGTCCCCTGTTTAAACGAAGAGGAAGTACTTCCTCTTTTTTATCAGGCTTTGGAAGCTTTACTTCCAGATTTGGAGACAGAAATCGAGTATGTCTTTGTCGACGATGGATCAAGTGATGGGACCTTGGAACTCTTAAAGTCCTATCGGGAGCAAAATCCGGCAGTTCATTATATTTCTTTCTCTCGAAATTTTGGCAAAGAAGCAGCTCTCTATGCAGGCTTGCAATATGCGACAGGAGATTTGGTGGTGGTGATGGATGCAGACCTCCAAGATCCTCCTAGTATGTTGCTTGAGATGAAAGCTCTACTAGACAAAAATGCAGACTTGGACTGTGTTGGAACACGCAGAACCAGTCGAGGGGGAGAACCCTTCTTTCGCAGTTTCTGTGCTAATCTCTTTTATCGTCTTATGCAAAAAATTAGTCCAGTAGCCTTGCCATCAGGTGTCCGTGATTTTCGCATGATGAGAAGATCTGTAGTCGATGCTATTTTAGCTTTGACCGAGTCCAATCGTTTTTCAAAGGGGCTCTTTGCCTGGGTGGGTTTTAAAACCCACTATCTGGACTATCCAAATGTCGAAAGGCAGGCTGGCAAGACCAGTTGGAGTTTTAGGCAACTCTTTTTCTACTCCATTGAAGGGATTGTTAATTTTTCAGATTTTCCCTTGATTATCGCCTTTGTGGCAGGTCTCCTATCTTGTTTTATTTCTCTACTTATGACCTTTTTTGTTGTGGTTCGGACCCTCATTTTGGGCAATCCGACATCAGGTTGGACCTCTCTGATGGCTGTTATTCTCTTTCTCGGAGGGATTCAACTCTTGACCATTGGGATTCTCGGCAAGTATATCAGTAAGATTTATCTAGAGACTAAAAAAAGACCACTTTATCTCGTCAAAGAAAAAAGTGACCTTCCTGATCTTACAGAAAAAAATAAAGAGAAAAGACTATAATTTTGCATGGAAATATGCTAAACTAGAAGGAGTGGAACGTTCTTATCGATGTTAGAGTTAATCTTTAATCAAGGCACGTGTCGGACAGTTTCTAACAGCTTCTACGACGTCCTGACTAGGAGAGATTTCTTTTTCTAGTTGGTCAGGGTCATCGTAAAAACGCACGATTCCATTATCGTGGTAATCAAATAATTCAGAATAAGTTTGGCAAAGCCCACAGGCAATGCAACGTTCAGGTATAAGTGTGATTTTCATATTTATATTGTAATAAGAAAAGTAAAAAAAAACAAGGAGTAAGGTATGGCAAAAGAACCGTGGCAAGAAGATATTTATGAGAATCAAGAAGAAACAAGATCAGAACGTCGTAAGAGAGAACAAGGTGGAGGAGTGCTGGCTAATCGTATCTTGACTATTTTAGCAAGTATTTTCTTTGTGATTGTAGTTGTGATGATTATTGTTCTTATCTATCTTTCATCGGGTGGGAGTAATCGCACAGCAGCCTTGAAAGATTTTCACGATTCAGATACAAAAGTAGAGCAAGTTTCTTCTACTTCTAGTAGTAGTTCAGAGCAGGCATCTTCTAGTTCAGAGGAGAAGGTAGAAGAGTCATCTAGTAGCTCAGAACATCCAAATGATCCAGAAGGAACTACAAAAGTTATGGCTGGAGAAGGAGAAGCCGCCATTGCCGCTCGTGCAGGAATCTCGATTGCTCAGTTAGAGGCTTTGAATCCTGGCCATATGGCTACAGGATCTTGGTTTGCTAATCCTGGAGATGTGATTAAGACTAGATAGGAGTCATAAATGAAGACGATTCAAATTGCTATCGATGGTCCAGCTTCAAGTGGCAAGAGTACGGTCGCAAAGATTATTGCCAAGGATTTTGGATTCACCTACCTAGATACAGGTGCTATGTATCGTGCAGCGACCTACATGGCTCTCAAGAACCAATTAGAAGTTGAACAAGTTGAAGAACTCTTAGACTTATTGGACCAGCATCCAATCAGTTTCGGGCGCTCAGAAACTGGAGAACAGCTTGTCTTTGTAGGAGATGTGGATATTACCCATCCTATCCGTGAAAATGAAGTGACCAATCATGTTTCTGCCATCGCAGCAATTCCTGAAGTGCGTGAGAAACTAGTTTCTCTCCAACAAGAGATTGCCCAGCAAGGCGGTATTGTCATGGATGGTCGCGATATTGGGACTGTTGTATTGCCACAAGCAGAATTGAAAATTTTCCTAGTAGCTTCGGTAGATGAAAGAGCAGAGCGCCGTTACAAGGAAAATATTGCCAAGGGAATTGAAACAGACCTTGAAACCCTAAAAGAGGAAATTGCTGCGCGTGACTACAAGGATAGTCATCGTGAGACTTCGCCTCTCAAACAAGCAGAGGACGCTGTCTACCTTGATACAACTGGCTTGAAAATTCAAGAAGTAGTTGAAAAAATCAAAGCAGAAGCTGAAAAAAGAATGTAGATGTAGAAAAGCCGATAGATTGATATCGGTTTTTTCTAAATTTGTCAAAATGCTGATTTTAGGGTATAATAGTTGCTGTTCGAGAAATTTTGATTTTCAAAGAATAGTGAATGATGATAAGGAGAAACCATGAACAACCTACCAAATTGCCCAAAATGTAACTCAGAGTATGTCTACGAAGACGGTGCCCTACTGGTTTGCCCAGAGTGTGCTTATGAGTGGAATCCTGCTGAAGTTGCAGATGTAGAAGAGGGCCTTGTTGCTATCGATGCCAATGGA
The DNA here is from genome assembly GCF_019929545.1 of Streptococcus mitis. GTDB lineage: Bacteria > Bacillota > Bacilli > Lactobacillales > Streptococcaceae > Streptococcus > Streptococcus mitis_BU. Next base: position 14,723 of record NZ_JAHZPT010000007.1, on the reverse strand, counting down.
AATAAATTGGCTGATGGTGATACTGTAACCCTCATCAAGGATTTGAAAGTAAAAGGTGCGCCAAAAGATTTGAAACAAGGGACGCGCGTGAAGAATATCCGCATCGTAGAAGGCGACCACAATATCGACTGTAAAATTGATGGCTTTGGTGCCATGAAACTCAAATCAGAGTTTGTGAAGAAAATTTAAGCATGTCAAAACACTATAAACTTGTATTTTATAGCCGTATCTTCTTGTTTCTAGCGGCTTTTACGGGAGTTTATCTTGAAATCGCCAAGCATGGTGGATTTGGGATGCTGCTCTATTATACGGTTCTGTCCAACCTCTTAGTAGCGATTTTTACGCTCTATCTCCTAAAGGTTATGAGCCGTTTAGGTGAAAACTGGCAAAGGCCAAGTCTCTTGCGCTTAAAAGGTGGAGTCACTATGAGTATCATGATTACCTGTGTGATTTACCATTTCCTCTTGGCACCCATTGCGACTAATTTCTATACCCTAGAAAATTTCCTTTGCCACTATATCGTTCCCCTTTGGTTTTTAGCAGATACCCTCTTTTTTGACAAACAGGGTCAATACAAGATTTGGGATCCAATTGTGTGGACGATTTTACCCTTGCTGTATATGATTTTTGCTCTTTTTAATGGCTTGGTACTGAAACTTGATGTTCCTAATTCTAAGGTCAGTCCCTTCCCTTACTTCTTTTTGAATGTAAACAAGGGTTGGGATGTCGTGTTCAAGTGGTGTCTGATTATCTTTGTTGCCTATATGGTGGCAGGATTTATCTTCTACTTTATTAAGCAAATCAAGAGAAAGTCATCCTAAGACACAAGGGATTCATTTTCGAGTTTAAGAAGGAGTCTATACACTAAAGAGGCTTCTTCTTTTCTTGCCTGTTTGATAACTATCAAAAAAGTAGAAGATTAAGAGAAATATAGAAAGAGATTTCATGAAACAATTTTTAGAACGGGCCAGTATTTTGGCTCTCTCCCTCGTTTTGATTACCTCCTTTTCCATCTCGAGTGCCCTGCCAGCTATGTTTGACTATTATCAAGGTTATCCTAAGGAACAAATTGAGCTCTTAGCGAGCTTGCCATCTTTTGGGATCATGATTATGTTACTACTAAATGGTTTCTTAGAAAAAATATTTCCTGAGCGCTTACAGATCAGTTTGGGATTGCTGATTTTATCACTAAGTGGAACTGCTCCCTTTTGGTACCAAGCTTATCCTTTTGTCTTTGGAACACGGATTCTTTTTGGTTTAGGTGTTGGGATGATCAATGCCAAGGCCATTTCTATTATCAGTGAACGCTATCAAGGAAAAACGAGAATTCAGATGTTAGGGCTACGCGGTTCTGCAGAGGTCGTTGGGGCTTCTCTCATTACCTTGGCAGTCGGCCAATTGTTGGCCTTTGGTTGGACAGCTACTTTCTTAGCTTATAGTGCTGGATTTTTAGTTCTGATCCTTTATCTGCTCTTTGTACCTTATGGAAAAGAAAAGAAAGAAGTCAAGAAAAAAACGAAGGAAGCAAGTCGCTTAACTCGGGAAATGAAGGGCTTGATTTTTATCTTAGCTATTGAAGCGGCGGTTGTAGTTTGTACCAATACAGCTATTACCATCCGTATTCCAAGTCTGATGGTGGAAAGAGGACTGGGAGATGCCCAGTTATCTAGTTTTGTTCTTAGTGTCATGCAGTTAATCGGGATTGTGGCTGGTGTGAGTTTTTCTTTCCTGATTTCAATATTTAAAGAGAAACTGCTCCTCTGGTCTGGTATTACCTTCGGCTTAGGGCAAATCGTGATTGCCTTGTCTCCATCCTTGTGGGTGGTAGTGGCAGGAAGTATTCTGGCTGGCTTTGCCTACAGTGTAGCCTTGACGACAGTCTTTCAACTTGTCTCTGAACGAATTCCAGCTAAACTCCTCAATCAAGCAACCTCATTTGCAGTTTTAGGCTGTAGTTTCGGAGCCTTTACGACTCCATTCGTTCTAGGTGCAATTGGCTTATTAACTCACAATGGGATGTTGGTCTTTGCTATCTTAGGATCTTGGTTAATTGTAACCTCTATCTTTGTCATGTACCTACTTCAAAAGAGAGCTTAGGATTGGTTTCCTAAGTTTTTCTTTTTTGGATTTTTGTACCCAGACACTATTTGATTTAGGGCCTTGTTTACAGACTAATTTCTTGATAAAATAGAAGTTATGACAAGATATAAAGCAACTATTTCCTATGATGGTTACGTCTTTGCTGGTTTTCAGCGCCAGCCTCATGCGCGTAGCGTTCAGGAAGAAATTGAAAAAACCTTGACCAGGTTAAATAAAGGGCAAGCCATTACTGTTCACGGTGCTGGTAGGACAGATAGTGGGGTTCATGCTCTGGGTCAGGTGATTCATTTTGATCTACCTTATCAGATGGATGAGGAGAAGCTCCGTTTTGCTTTGGACACCCAGTCTCCTGAAGATATTGATGTGATTTCGATTGAGCTTGTGGCGGATGATTTTCATTGCCGTTATGCCAAGCATAGCAAGACCTATGAGTTTATCGTGGATAGAGGACGTCCCAAAAATCCTATGCGCCGTCACTATGCCACCCACTTTCCTTATCCGCTTGATGTGGAACGGATGCGGGAGGCTATCAAAAAATTAGAAGGCACTCATGATTTCACCGGCTTTACAGCCTCTGGGACTAGTGTAGAGGATAAGGTTCGCACCATCACAGAAGCTAGTCTTAGGGTTGATGAGACAGGCCAGTTTTTGACCTTTACCTTTTCAGGAAATGGTTTCTTGTATAAGCAGATTCGTAATATGGTGGGGACACTGCTTAAAATCGGCAACAACCGTATGCCAGTAGAGCAGATTGACCTCATCTTGGAGAAAAAGGACAGGCAGCTTGCAGGTCCCACTGCAGCACCAAATGGTTTATATTTAAAGGAGATTCGTTATGAAGAATAATCGTATTTTAGCACTTTCTGGGAATGATATTTTTAGTGGTGGTGGTTTGTCCGCGGATTTGGCTACCTATACCTTGAACGGCTTGCATGGCTTTGTAGCAGTGACCTGTTTGACAGCCTTGACGGAAAAGGGCTTTGAAGTCTTTCCAACTGACGATACCATTTTTCAACATGAATTAGATAGCTTGCGTGATGTGGAGTTTGGGGGGATTAAGATTGGTCTTTTACCAACTGTCAGTGTGGCTGAGAAGGCCTTGGACTTTATCAAGCAACGCCCAGGAGTGCCTGTGGTATTGGACCCTGTCTTGGTCTGCAAGGAAACACACGACGTAGCTGTAAGTGAACTCTGCCAAGAGTTGATTCGCTTTTTCCCTCATGTCAGTGTGATTACGCCTAATCTTCCTGAAGCAGAATTATTGGCAGGTCAGGAAATTAAAACCTTGGAAGACATGAAAACAGCAGCTCAGAAATTGCATGACTTAGGCGCGCCAGCAGTCATTATCAAGGGAGGCAATCGCCTTAGTCAGGACAAGGCTATGGATGTCTTTTATGACGGACAAACCTTTACAGTCCTAGAAAATCCCGTCATTCAAGGGCAAAATGCTGGTGCAGGTTGTACCTTTGCCTCTAGCATTGCCAGTCACTTGGTTAAAGGTGATGAACTTTTACCAGCAGTAGAAAGCTCTAAGGCTTTCGTTTATCGTGCTATTGCACAAGCAGATCAGTATGGAGTAAGACAATATGAAGCAAACCAAAACAACTAAAATCGCCCTTGTATCCCTATTAACCGCCCTCTCTGTGGTTCTAGGTTATTTCTTAAAAATTCCAACACCGACAGGCATTCTAACTCTTTTAGATGCGGGTGTCTTCTTTACGGCCTTCTACTTTGGTAGTCGTGAAGGGGCTGTAGTAGGAGGACTAGCAGGTTTCTTGATTGATCTCTTATCAGGCTACCCTCAGTGGATGTTCTTTAGCTTGGTCAACCATGGCTTGCAGGGATTTTTCGCAGGATTTAAAGGAAAAACTCAGTGGTTAGGCCTTATCTTAGCAACGATTGCCATGGTAGGGGGTTACGCCTTGGGTTCTACTTTGATGAATGGCTGGGCAGCAGCCCTACCAGAAATCCTACCAAACTTCATGCAAAATATGGTAGGGATGATTGTAGGCTTTATCCTTAGTCAAAGTATCAAGAAGATTAAGTAATACTCTTCGAAAATCTCTTCAAACCACGTCAGCTTCCATCTGCAACCTCAAAACATTGTTTTGAGCAACCTGCGGCTAACTTCCTGGTTTGCACTTTGATTTTCATTGAGTATAAAGAGGCTGAGTCAAAAGTCTTTCAAATAAGAAAAACGCATAGTATCAGGTGTTGAAAACCTTGATACTATGCGTTTTATTGTGGGAAGATTTTATACTCTTCGAAAATCTCTTCAAACCGCGTCAACGTCGCCTTGCCATGGGTATGGTTACTGACTTCGTCAGTTCTATCCACAACCTCAAAACAGTGTTTTGAGCTGACTTCATCAGTCTTATCTACAACCTCAAAACATTGTTTTGAGCAACCTGCGGCTAGTTTCCTAGTTTGCACTTTGATTTTTATTGAGTATTAGATGAATATTAATCAAAATAAAGCAAATCTTTGCTGGTGCTTGTAAAGAGGTCGAAACCATCCTTGGTAACAACACCGCAGTCTTCAATACGAACACCGACTTTACCAGGGATATAGATACCTGGTTCAACAGAGAAGCACATGCCTTCTTCGATGACCATGTCGTTTCCTTCCATGATAGATGGGAATTCGTGGACATCCATACCGATACCATGACCAAGACGGTGGTTGAAGTACTCACCGTAACCAGCTTTTTCGATGACCTCACGGGCAGCGCGGTCCACTTCATGGGCAGTTACACCTGGTTTGATAAAGTCAAGAGCAGCTTGTTGGGCTTCAAGAGTCAAGTTATAAATGTCTTTCTTGAATTGGTCTGGTTTACCAACAGCGACTGTACGAGTCATATCTGACGCATAGCCGTTGACCAGAACACCGAGGTCAAAGAGGAGAAGAGCATCATTTTCAACCCTGTTAGCTGCTGGAATACCGTGTGGATTTGCAGCATTATCACCAGTCAAGACCATGGTATCAAAACTCATTTCATAGCCTTCACGTTTCATGGCAAAGTCGATTTGGGCGATGATATCTGTCTCAGTCTTATCAAGAGAAATATTGTCAAACCCCACTTTAACAGCCTTGTCCGCATAGATACCTGCAACCATCATTTTTTGCACTTCGTCAGCTGATTTGATGAGGCGCATGCGTTGGATACGAGGAGTGAGGTTTTCAAACTCAGCAGTTTCAAAAACTGTTTTCAAGCCATGGTATTTGGTCAAGATAAGATTGTCAAACTCAACAGCGACACGTTTGAAGTCAAGCTGTGGAAGAGCATGTTTCATTTTTTGCCATGGATTTTCAGAATCCACATAGCCCACAACTGGGAAGGAAACGGTGCTGCTTGCACGCTCAACCTCAAGAGCTGGGACAAAGAGGAGAGGTTCCTGATCTGCTAGGACAAAAAGGAACATTTGGCGTTCATGGGGGTCACTGTAAAAGCCAGTGAGGTAATTGATTGTGACGGGGTCAGATACGACAGCGACGTCTAGTTTTTCTGATTCAAGATATGTTACGATTTGTTGTAATTTAGACATATGCTACCTTCTTTCTACCCCTCTATTTTGGCAAAAAAAGTGAGAAAATGCAAGGGAGAAGGGTAAAAGAAAAGACAAAAAGAACTCCGACAAGATAACAGAGTTCTTTGATATAATTTCCTTTTGTTTAAGAAAAGTCAGCCTTGCTTTTCACGTCGCTGTATTCTTCAGCGATTTCTTGGCTGAGAATATCTTCATAGGCAGGGAGTTGGATGTCCTGACCATATTTCTTCTTGAGGGCAGTAGTGACTAGGCGATAAGCTAGATTGGCATTACGAGAGAGGATAGGCCCGTGGAAGTAAGAACCAAAGACATTTTTATAATGAACGCCTTCACCGATTTTTTCTTCGTTATTTCCATTTCCATAGACAACCTGTCCCAGTGGTTTTTGATCATCTGAGAGGAAGGTACGGCCCTGATGATTCTCAAATCCATAGTAGGTTTCATTGAAATCTTCATTATGAATCTTGATGTCACCGATAAAACGGTTATTGGTCTGGTTGAGGGTGTAGTGGCCCATGACCCCTAAACCTTCGATACGTCTCCCAGAAGCCTCAACATAATATTGGCCCAATAGTTGGAAACCACCGCAGATAGCCAGAACTACACCGTTGTTTTGGATGTAGTTGTCAATGCTCTCTTTTTTAGCAGGTAGGTCGTCTGCAATAATACTTTGTTCAAAGTCTTGACCGCCACCGAAAAAGGCGATGTCGTAGTGATTTTCATCAAAGTCATCATGGAGAGAAACGATGTCAACGGTCACATGGGCTCCCAGTTTTTCAGCCACATACTTGAGCATGAGGATGTTTCCATTGTCCCCGTAGGTATTCATGAGGTTCCCATAGAGGTGGGCAATGTTGAGCTGATAGGGGTAATTGCCAGCTTTTGAGGAAAGTGAAGTATAAACCATTAGTTCATCTCCTTTCTAACAATCTGACGACTAGCCAGCAGTTCGCGGAATTCCAGCATAGCAGTATAAGTTGCTAGGATATAGGCATGCTTACAGTCTTGGTTCTCAATGGTTTTAAGAACTTGTTCCAGACTACTTGTTTCAGTGATTTTATCAGCAGGATAGCCCGTCACTCGTAGACGACGTGCGATTTCAGAATGGCGAACACCGCCAGCGTTGATTTCGGGAATGTCCATGTCAGTGATTTGTTCAAAATCAGCATCCCAGATCCAGCTGGTGTCAATTCCATCTGCATAGTTGGCATTTAGGAGGACAGATAGGCTAAATGGATAAGGAGCTAGTTTAATCATCTCGATAGCTTGGGTCGCACCGACTGGATTTTTAATCAAGACGAGGGTGCATTCCTTGTCACCGATATGGAAGGTTTCTTGGCGTCCAAAGACTGCACGGCTCTTGTCAAATCCCTGCTTGATGAGTTGTGGATTTGCACCAAGGAAACGGGCGATAGCAACTGCAGCTAGGGCGTTGTAGATATTGTAGAGACCACCGATTTGAATACCGTATTCTTGTCCGTCAATGACAAAGCGAGAGCGATTGTTGGTCAACTCAACTAGTTCTGTCAAGCGATAGTTGAGATCAGGACGTTTGCAGCCACAATTTTCACAGATATAGGCCCCCAAGTTGGCATAGGTATTGTGCTCATATTTGAGGATGCCTTGGCAGTCAGGACAGAGAATTCCTTCTGTATTGTAGTGAGCTTCTCGAGCGGGTCCTTTTTCTAAGTCAAAACCAAAATACTGTACAGGATTTGGAATAGCTGGCTTGTAGAAAAGTGGACTGTCTCCATTAAGGAGAACAGTAGCCGTAGGCACCTTACGAATGGCATCCAAAATTATCTTGTAAGTTGTGTAAATTTCACCATAGCGGTCCATCTGGTCACGGAAGATATTCGTGATGACAAAAAGGCTTGGCTGGATATAGTCACAGATACGAGATAGACTGGCTTCGTCGATTTCTAGGACGGCAATATTTTTCCCAGTTTTAGAAGATTTGGCTGTTAAGAAGGTTGTCGCAATTCCTGTAATCATGTTGGCACCGCTTGGGTTGGTCAGAACTTGACCATAAACCTCTTTTAAAATGCCGACAGTGAGGGCAGTTGTCAAGGTTTTTCCGTTGGTTCCAGTGACCACGACAATCTCGTAGTTCTTAGCTAGGTTTTGTAAAATATCTTTATCAAATTGAAGGGCGACTTTTCCTGGGAGCGTACTTCCACGGCCAAGACGGCTTAAAATGAAGTGGGAAGAACGCCCAGCAAGAAGGCCCAAAGTAGTTTTTAATTTCATGTTTCTATTATATCATAAAAGAGGGAAAAGACAGATTTGAGATTCCGCAGAAGTAAAAACAGCCCAAAGAGGGCTGTTCGATACGATCAAATCTCAACTTAAATCGCAAACAAGTCATTCAAGTTCTCAGCCAAGGTTGGGTGAGTGAAGATTTGTTTTGTGAAGTAAGTGTAAGGAATCTTGTTGTCCATAGCAACAGTGATGATGTTGATGATTTCTTGAGAACCTTCTGAGAAGATGCTTGCTCCAAGAATTTCTTTTGTTTCAGTATTAACAACAGCTTTGAAAGCTCCACGAAGGTCTCCATTTACGTGACCACGAGGCATGGCTGCAACAGGAATTTCCTTAACGGCGTATGGAAGTTTCAAATCAGCTGCTTGGCTTTCAGTCAAACCAACTTGTGAAAGTGCAGGTGTGATGAACATAGTGTTTGGTACATTGAGACGGTCTTCAAGCGTGTAGCTACCATCTCCAGCAAGGTAGCTGTAAACAACACGGAAGTCATCAAGTGAAATGTAAGTAAATTGAAGGCCACCGTTGACATCTCCAACTGCAAAGACACCAGGAACGTTTGTTTGACAATGTTTGTCTACTTTAATAGCACCACGTTCAGTTAGTTCAATATCTGTATTTTCAAGTTGAAGTGGTTCTACATTTGGTTTGCGTCCAGTTGCGTAAAGAAGGGCGTCGAAACGGTAAGTTTCATTTTCAGTTACGACAAGCACTTGGTCACCGTCATTTTTAATTTCAGTAGTACGGATATTTTGAAGCAATTCAATACCGTCTTCTTCCATGTATTGTTTAGCAAGAGCTGCGATGGAAGGTTCTGCACGAGGAAGGAAAGTATCCAAGGCATCTAGGACTGTGACCTTGCTTCCAAGTTTGTTGTAAAGACCAGCAAATTCAAGACCGATATTTCCGCCACCAAGAATTCCAAGTTTTTCAGGTAATTTGTCCAAGTTTTGGATACCTGTTGAGTCAAAGACGTTTTTGCTTGTAGCAAGTCCAGGGATTGGCAAGACGTTTGAAACAGCACCAGTGTTGATGACGATTGTTTCAGCAGTCAGTTCTTTCTTTTCATCACCAGCTTGGATTTCGATGACTTTATTTGAAAGGAAGTGAGCTTCCGCATCAAAGATATCGACGCCTGTACCAGCAACAGTCGCATAGTTTTTACCGTTGAGGCGACCAGTGATCGTGTTTTTGGTAGCAATGACTTCTTCAAAAGACAAGTCCTTCTCAGCAGCAACTAGCAAAGTTTTAGTTGGGATACATCCGATGTTGATACAAGTTCCACCGTACATAGCTTTGCTACGTTCAACGAGGGCAACTTTTTTGCCAGCTGAAGCCAATTTACCAGCTAGTGTTTTACCAGCTTTACCAAATCCGATAACGATTAAATCATAAGTTAACATTTAGAGTTCCTCCTATTCGAATTTCATTCTAGCACAAGAAAAAAACTTTTGCACAATTCTGCTACGCTTTAAAAAAGTTTATGAAATAGTGGAAATTATAGCCTTACTTTCTCAGAAAAATCGTTTACATGATATTATCGATGGATTGGGCTATCTTTTGCTCTGTTCTTGTGTTATACTAGATAGGTTGCAAAGAAAACAGTACTTTTCTTTTGTGGAAAAGAAGCAACACGATTTTATATCCAGTATATGAAAATACGTCATAAAAAGAAAAGTATAAACTAAGCCCTATAGGGTGGCTTCGCACCACCTTTAGAAAGAAGAATAACGTGAAATTTAATGAATTAAACTTGTCTGCTGATTTGCTAGCAGAGATTGAAAAAGCTGGTTTTGTAGAAGCCAGTCCGATCCAAGAACAAACCATTCCCTTGGCCCTTGAAGGCAAGGACGTTATCGGTCAAGCTCAGACTGGTACAGGAAAAACTGCAGCCTTTGGCTTGCCTACCCTTGAAAAAATCCGTACAGAAGAAGCGACCATCCAAGCTTTGGTTATCGCTCCAACACGTGAACTTGCTGTCCAAAGTCAAGAAGAACTCTTCCGCTTTGGTCGTAGTAAGGGAGTCAAAGTTCGCTCAGTATATGGCGGATCAAGCATTGAAAAACAAATTAAGGCTCTTAAATCTGGTGCCCATATCGTGGTGGGAACTCCAGGTCGTCTTTTGGACTTGATTAAACGAAAGGCCTTGAAATTACAAGATATTGAAACTCTTATCCTTGACGAAGCGGATGAAATGCTCAACATGGGCTTCCTTGAAGACATTGAAGCTATCATCTCTCGTGTCCCTGAAAGCCGTCAAACCTTACTTTTCTCAGCAACTATGCCAGATGCCATCAAACGTATCGGTGTTCAGTTTATGAAAGAACCTGAGCATGTGAAGATTGCGGCTAAGGAATTGACAACAGAATTGGTTGACCAATACTATATCCGAGTTAAAGAGCAAGAAAAATTTGATACCATGACACGTCTTATGGATGTGGAACAGCCTGAGCTTGCTATCGTATTTGGTCGTACAAAACGCCGTGTAGATGAATTGACTCGTGGTTTGAAAATCCGTGGCTTCCGTGCAGAAGGAATTCATGGAGACCTAGACCAAAACAAACGTCTTCGTGTCCTTCGTGACTTTAAAAATGGCAATCTTGATGTTTTGGTTGCGACAGACGTTGCAGCGCGTGGCTTGGATATTTCAGGTGTGACCCATGTCTATAACTACGATATTCCACAAGATCCTGAAAGTTATGTTCACCGTATTGGTCGTACAGGTCGTGCTGGTAAGTCAGGTCAGTCTATTACTTTCGTATCACCAAATGAAATGGGCTACCTCCAAATCATTGAGAATTTGACCAAGAAACGCATGAAAGGTCTCAAACCTGCAAGTGCAGAAGAAGCTTTCCAAGCTAAAAAACAAGTGGCTCTTAAGAAAATCGAACGTGATTTTGCAGATGAGACTATCCGTGCCAACTTTGAGAAATTTGGTAAGGATGCTCGTAAGCTGGCTGCCGAATTTACTCCAGAAGAATTGGCAATGTATATCTTGAGTCTGACTGTTCAAGATCCAGATAGCCTTCCTGAGGTAGAGATTGCACGTGAAAAACCACTGCCATTTAAACCATCAGGTAATGGCTTCGGTGGTAAAGCTAAGGGAGGTCGTGGAGGCCGTCGTGGGGATGACCGTCGAGACCGTGATCGCCGTGGCAATGGTCGTCGTGATGATTTCAAAAAAGGAAGTCGTGGCAATGATCGTTTTGATAAGGAAAAACGTTACCGTAAGGATAATAAAAAACCACGTAATACTTCAAGCGAAAAGCAAACAGGCTTTGTTATTCGTAACAAGGGCGATAAATAAGAAAAAGCGGTTCAAAATGTACTGACCCCAAAAAGTTAGACAATTAATTTATCCGAAGGATTTAGTTCTGTATTGCACAGGACTGAGTCCTTTTAGTTTTACCTTAATTCGTTTATTGTTGTAGTAGTCAATATAGTCTACAATGGCTTGTTTCAATTGGTTGAGCGACTCAAATGACTTCTCATAACCATAAAACATCTCCGATTTCAGAATGCCAAAGAAAGATTCCATCATGCCGTTGTCTGGGCTGTTACCTTTACGTGACATGGATGCTTGAATTCCCTTACCCTCTAGAAACTGATGATAAGAATCATGTTGATATTGCCAACCTTGGTCACTATGGAGAATCGTATTCTCGTAGCGCTTCTCTGTGAATGCTTGTTCCAACATTGTTTTTACTTGTTCTAAGTTGGGTGAAGTTGAAAGATTATAGGCGATAATTTCGCTATTAAAGCCATCTAAAACTGGTGATAAGTAAAGCTTTTGAGCGCTTGCTGGAATGGCAAATTCTGTCACGTCCGTATAACACTTTTCCATTGGTTTAGCTGCTTCAAATTGGCGTTGAATAAGGTTGTCTGCTTTCTTGCCAACATCTCCTTTATGAGAAGAATACTTGCGTTTCTTGCGGATTCTAGCTTGTAAATTGAGCACTTTCATCAAGCGTTGAACTCTTTTATGATTGACCAGATAACCACGATTTCTTAATTCTAAATGGATTCGACGATATCCGTAATTTCCTTTTTGTTCGGTAAAAATAGCTTGAATTTCAGCTTTAAGCTTTTGATCCTTATCTGGTTTGTCTAGCTGTTTCAAATGATAGTAGTAGGTCGAACGAGCGAGTTTAATGGTTTTTAGAAGAATATCTAACGAAAAATCAGTGATTAATTCTTGAACAATTTCTGTCTTTCTTCTTTCTCTTTTTCCTCCTTCAAGCGGAGTTCTCTCAACTTTTTTAGGACAGCATTCTCCGCTCTCAGATACTCGTTTTCTGCTTGAAGTCGTTCTAACTCTGTCATCTCTTCGAGTTTCTTCTTTGGTTTATGTCCCATTTTAGATGGTCTCCCTTTTGTTTTCTCAACAATAGTATACCCGTTTTTCTTGTATTGTGCCATCCAATTTGGAAGCATACCACGATTTGGGAGAGCATATTCGAGAGAAACTCTATCTTGAGACCAGTTTTCATGTAGGACTTTATCAATCATTTCTTGTTTTAATTCAGGAGAATAGTAACGATTTTTTTCTTTTTTGACGAACTCTATTCCATAACGATCAATCAATTTAATCATGTACCTAATATTAGAATTGTTTATCCCAAATTTATTTGAAAGCTTCTCTAAGCTATATCCTTGTTTTCTAAGTTCATAGATCTGAACTTTATCATCATAAGTTAATTTCATAATAAAAGCACCCCAAAAGTTAGATTTTTTCTGTCTAACTTTTGGGGTGCAGTTCAAAATGAATCGCTTTTTTATATAAGGAGACCGAATGGAAAAGAAAGATAAATAAAATAGATATATTATCTTCTTGTAATATTATAATACACAAAAATAGGGAGCTTGTCAATAGAAAAGAAGCAATTTAATTAAAAATATTCTTGTTTTTTCAAATTGCAATTAAATAAGCAATTTTCAGATAATAATTGAAAATTCAAGCTGTTTATGTTATAATGATAGCGATTAAATTCGAGGTGAAAAATGGCACATTTATTAGAAAAAACTAGAAAAATTACTTCTATCCTGAAGCGCTCAGAGGAGCAGTTGCAGGAAGAACTTCCATACAATGCGATTACCCGTCAATTGGCAGATATTATTGACTGTAACGCCTGTATCGTTAATAGCAAGGGACGTCTCCTTGGCTATTTTATGCGTTACAAAACCAATACAGATCGTGTAGAGCAATTCTTCCAAACTAAAATTTTCCCGGATGACTACATTCAAGGTGCGAACATGATCTACGATACAGAAGCCAATCTGACAGTTGATCATGATTTAAGTATTTTCCCTGTGGAAAGTCGTGCCGACTTTCCAGACGGTTTGACGACCATTGCACCGATTCATGTATCAGGGATTCGCCTTGGTTCTTTGATTATTTGGCGCAATGATAAAAAATTCGAAGACGAGGACTTGATTCTTGTTGAGATTGCGAGTACCGTGGTTGGGATTCAACTCCTTAATTTCCAGCGTGAAGAAGATGAGAAAAATATCCGCCGCCGTACTGCTGTTACCATGGCGGTTAATACCCTTTCTTACTCCGAACTCCGTGCTGTTTCAGCAATTTTAGGGGAATTAAATGGAAATGAAGGGCAGTTGACTGCGTCTGTGATTGCAGACCGTATCGGAATCACTCGTTCTGTGATTGTCAATGCCCTTCGTAAACTTGAGTCTGCAGGGATTATTGAAAGTCGCTCACTTGGAATGAAGGGAACCTATCTTAAGGTCTTGATTTCAGATATTTTTGAAGAAGTGAAGAAAAGAGATTACTAATGACTAAGGCTTTAATTTCGATTGATTATACAGAAGATTTTGTTGCTGATAGTGGGAAGCTGACAGCAGGTGCTCCAGCTCAAGCAATTTCAGAAGCCATCAGTAAGGTGACTCGATTAGCTTTTGAACGAGGAGATTACATCTTCTATACAATAGATGCTCATGAAGAAAACGATTGTTTCCATCCAGAAAGCAAGCTGTTTCCTCCTCACAATTTGATTGGGACTAGTGGTCGTAATTTATACGGAGATTTGGGAACCTTTTATCAGGAGCATGGTTCAGACAGTCGTGTCTTTTGGATGGATAAACGTCATTACTCAGCTTTTTCGGGTACTGATCTAGATATCCGTTTGAGAGAGCGGAGAGTGTCTACCGTTATCTTAACAGGTGTCTTGACGGATATCTGTGTCCTGCATACAGCTATAGATGCCTATAATCTAGGATATGACATCGAGATTGTTAAACCGGCTGTTGCATCTATCTGGCCTGAAAATCATCAATTTGCCCTAGGTCATTTCAAAAATACACTTGGAGCTAAGTTAGTAGATGAAAATCTAAATGAAATTTCAGAGTAATTTAGTAGATGAAATGAAAAAAATTGAAAAAAGTGTTGACAAGCATCCTAAAAGTTGATATACTAGTAAAGTAATCGACGCGGGGATGGCGGAATTGGCAGACGCGCAGGACTAAGGATCCTGTGACCGCTTTAGGTCGTGAGGGTTCAAGTCCCTCTCTCCGCATAGGATAAGAGTTAGCTTAGGCTAGCTCTTTTGTTTGGCTCTTTGTCAACTTTAGTGGGTTGAGAAAACCTAAGATCTAGAAAGGACGAAATTCGTCCTTTTTTTGATATTGCCGAAACACTACACATTGAGGTTGATGTAAACTGGTATATAGTTCCCAATTTTTATTTCACGATTGTTTCTATTGCTTTAATTTTTATGATATAATGGGCACCTCTAAAAACCTATCCAATGGACACCAAAATATGAGATAATAGCCTTATCATAAGATGAGGTTATTATT
>NZ_JAHZPT010000065.1:0-556 GCF_019929545.1 Streptococcus mitis | reverse complement strand
GGGCACCTCTAAAAACCTATCCAATGGACACCAAAATATGAGATAATAGCCTTATCATAAGATGAGGTTATTATTTATGCGACTTTTTACAGATGATGAGCAGTTACTTTCAAAATTGAACGCTATGGGAAATCCTTTAGAACGACTAGACAAGGTCATGAATTGGGCACTATTCACAAGAGTCTTGATTGACATTTATGATAAGCCTAATAAAGATAAATCTAAAGGTGGACGCCCACCATACGACTTTTTGATGATGTTCAAAGTACTCTTGCTTCAACGTCTTCATAACCTTTCAGATGATGCCATGGAATACCAACTTTTAGATCGTCTGTCTTTTCGTCGTTTTGTCGGCTGTGATGAACATAAGATTCCAGACGCTAAAACTATCTGGTTATACCGTGAACGTTTGACAAAGTCTGGTAAAGAAGATGCCCTCTTTGATCTTTTTTATCAAACGTTAGAAGATAGTGGCCTTATTGCTCACAAAGGTCAAATTGTTGATGCCTCATTTGTCGAAGCACCAAAGCAACGTAATAACCGGGATGAGAATAAA
>NZ_JAHZPT010000064.1:0-570 GCF_019929545.1 Streptococcus mitis | reverse complement strand
AACTACGAAGCTTTGATCTACTTTCGTATCTTTATCGTAGTTCTTATCTGTAGCAGTTGTGAATCCGTCACTTACTAAGTCATATCCTAGAGCTTTCAATTCAGCAAGTTTAGCTACTGTACTGTAGTCGATTGGTTCTCCAGATTTACCTTCTAGGTTATCTGTGTGAAGTACTGTTCCAGTTCCTTCTACCACATAAGTTACTTTTGCTTTCTGAGTATCTTTCTCATAAGTGATTTCAGTATCTTCTGTTGGGGTTTCAGGTGTTGGTGGAACATATCCTTTACTTGGATCGTTTGGATCTACTGGTTTCAGTGGGTTTCCATTTGGACCTTTTGGTGTAGTTCCTGGTACGTAAGGAACGATTGGTCTATCGTTTCCTGGTTTAGTTGGATCGTTCGGATCATTTGGATATGGAAGTGGATCAATTGGTGTTTCACCTTCTGGTACTTTCGGTACCCATGAACCAAGTTTAGTGTAAACTACTTCGATGTTTTCATCTTTAGAGTCTGCAGTTAATCCTGTTGTAGCTGCTACTTCTTTTTGTTTGGCATCTTTCAGGATGTAGCC
>NZ_JAHZPT010000063.1:0-663 GCF_019929545.1 Streptococcus mitis | reverse complement strand
GGGCACCTCTAAAAACTCCACTCTTATCACAAAAGAAAAAATCAACTGTATGTGTCTCATTTAGTTGGCACATTCAAGTTGATTTTTTTCTATCTTTAGACCTCTATGGCCCATTTCTCTTGTTTTTGGGCGCACTAAGCCCATGTCTTCAAACCCAATCGTTGGATTTGTTCAAAACGACAGATATTGTAGACTAAATTAGTTAACATAGCATTTGTTTTGGCTCTCTTTTTACCAACGCCTCGAAAAGTGCTCCCCTTCATAGTCGTTTCAATGAAACCAAAGACATGTTCCACACGACAACGAACATGAGAAATAGACTGATTGATACGCTTGTCTAAATCAGTCAATGGTTTATTGCGAAAAGCTCGACGACAGGTGTGGTGTTGGCACCCTTCAGGTACTTTTTGGCCAATATAAGCACTGTCGTCAAACACTGGTTCATTCGAATCGCAGAGTTCCTCTAAAACATTGGAATCATGAACATTAGCAGCCGTCAACTCATACTTTTTAATGAATTTTGATTTTCGGTCAACGCTCACATGATTTTTGTAACCAAAATAATTTTGACCACCTTTCTTGGTCCATCTAGCATCAGGATCTTTTTGTGCTCTTTTATTGTTATTCCATTCTTCAGGAATATGTCCTTCTTTAATTTGTTTA
>NZ_JAHZPT010000062.1:0-947 GCF_019929545.1 Streptococcus mitis | reverse complement strand
AAAAAGAAAGGACGAAATGTGTCCTTTCTCGATCTTAGCTTTTCTTCAACCCACTACAGTTGACAAAGAGCCAAAAAAGAGAGAAGCGAACTCTTTCTCTCTTAATATATATAATATCTAGTTAAATAAAAAAGATACGCTTACGTATCTCTGTAATGAATCGGGAAGACAGGATTCGAACCTGCGACACCTTGGTCCCAAACCAAGTACTCTACCAAGCTGAGCTACTTCCCGAGTTAAATAGAAAAATGCACCCTAGAGGAGTCGAACCTCTAACCGCCTGATTCGTAGTCAGGTACTCTATCCAGTTGAGCTAAGGGTGCTCATTAGTTTATGCCGAGGACCGGAATCGAACCGGTACGATCGTTACCAATCGCAGGATTTTAAGTCCTGTGCGTCTGCCAGTTCCGCCACCCCGGCCTCTCTAAGCGAACGACGGGATTCGAACCCGCGACCCCCACCTTGGCAAGGTGGTGTTCTACCACTGAACTACGTTCGCACTGTTTTCTTCTATCTAAAAATGCCGGCTACATGACTTGAACACGCGACCCTCTGATTACAAATCAGATGCTCTACCAACTGAGCTAAGCCGGCTCATTTATTATATCTTAATGCGGGTTAAGGGACTTGAACCCCCACGCCGTTAAGCGCCAGATCCTAAATCTGGTGCGTCTGCCAATTCCGCCAAACCCGCATATATGACCCGTACTGGGCTCGAACCAGTGACCCATTGATTAAAAGTCAATTGCTCTACCAACTGAGCTAACGAGTCTAAAATAACTTCCGTTATCTTAAACGGTCCCGACGGGAATCGAACCCGCGATCTTCGCCGTGACAGGGCGACGTGATAACCGCTACACTACGGGACCTATGGGAGTTAACGGGATCGAACCGCTGACCCTCTGCTTGTAAGGCAGATGCTCTCCCAGCTGAGCTAAACTCCCTAG
>NZ_JAHZPT010000061.1:0-1118 GCF_019929545.1 Streptococcus mitis | reverse complement strand
ATGTGCCAACTAAATGAGACACATACAGTTGATTTTTTCTTTTGTGATAAGAGTGGAGTTTTTAGAGGTGCCCTTTTGTTATTTCCTTAAGCTTGATTTAATTATACTACGAATTAAATCGTATGTTAATGCTTTTTTAGAATTTTTTCGTATTTTTTTCGAATTTTTTATTTACAAATACGAAAATGAGCGTTATTATATAGTAAAAGACAAAAGGAGAAAAATAATGGCCAGAGGACGAGGAAAGTTAACCCCTCAAGACAAAGAGGATATGAAAATCTTTTCCGCAAATCTTAATACGATTTTGTCGGATAGGAATTGTAAGCAAGTTGAATTGTCCAGAGCGACAGGTATACCTGCTAGCACTTTAACGGGTTATGTTAAAGGAACTTCTTTGCCTATACCCGGAAATGTACAAAAGATAGCTGATTATTTTGGAGTATTAAAATCAACTTTAGACCCAAGGTTTGTAAGTGAAGATTCAGCTATCGAAGTCACTCCTATCCCGTTCCCTACTGATTCCCCAATCCAATCAATCTACGACCAACTAGCACCGCCTAGACAAGGCAAAGTCCTAACCTATGCCGAGAGGCAACTAGATGAGCAAAAAAATGAAGATAAAACGAAGTATCAGAGAAAATTGTTCAACTCTATGGTTACGACTACTACGACCACGCTGCTTCTGCTGGTACTGGACAGTATTTGAACGATGTACGAGTGGAGCGGATTGAGTTGCCAGTGGATGTCGATGCCGACTTTGTTATTCCGATTAAAGGTGACTCCATGGAGCCTGATTATCATGATGGCGACCTAGTGTTTATCCAGACAAGTGTTGATTTGAATGATGGTGTTATCGGAGTGTTTAACTACAACGGAGAGGCATATATCAAGCAACTGGTTATTGATACAGAACAAGCCTATCTACATAGCTTGAACCCTGATTACAAAGATATGCCAATCACACCAGAAACAGACTTCCGAATTATCGGGGAAGTCGTTGATTTATATAGGAATTAAACGAGGTAGACCGATGGATAATACAATAGGGCACCTCTAAAAACCTATCCAATGGACACCAAAATATGAGATAATAGCCTTATCATAAGATGAGGTTATTA
>NZ_JAHZPT010000060.1:0-1262 GCF_019929545.1 Streptococcus mitis | reverse complement strand
GGTGAAAAAGGAGACCAAGGTGAACGCGGTCTGACTGGAGCTAAAGGTGAAAAAGGAGACCAAGGTGAACGCGGTCTAACTGGAGCTAAAGGTGAAAAAGGAGACCGAGGCGAACGTGGTCTGACTGGAGCACAAGGTCAGGCAGGTCGTGACGGTGTAACTCCAACCGTAACCGTTAAAGATAATAAAAATGATGGCACTCATACTATCATTATTAACGACGGTAGAGGTAATGTTACAAGTACTGTTGTAAGAGATGGTTTCGATGGCGCAAGTCCATTAGTTGCGACTCAACGAAATGACGCAGATAAAACAACAACAGTTATCTTCTATTACGATAAAAATGGAAACAATGAATTAGATGCTTCTGATAAGAAATTAAAAGAAGTCGTCATTGCAGATGGAGCCAAAGGTGAAAAAGGAGACCAAGGAGAACGTGGTCTAACCGGAGCGCAAGGTGAAAAAGGAGAACGTGGAGACCGTGGTGAAACAGGAGCAGCGGGACGTGACGGAAAAACTCCAAAAATCACAACTGCTCGTGGAGCAGATGGTCGCAGTACTGACATTACATTTACAGTTCCAGGAGAAGAACCTGTAACAGTTAATATTAAAGATGGTAAAGATGGACGTACACCAACCATTGACTTAAATGCCTTAGCTGAAGCAGCAGCAAGATTAAACAATCAAAGAAGCGGAAGAGTAAGAAGAGCTTTAGCAGACGCCCCATCTACAGCACCAGCAGAAAAACCAAGAGAAGGTACTCTTATTACAGCGTACTTTGATAACAATGGTAATGGTCGGTACGATGAAGGTATAGATGACTTAATTGCTAAACAACCAATTTATAATGGTACAGACGGTGCCAATGGTGCAGCAGGTGCAGCCGGACGTAATGGTGCTGAATTATTAAGTGGACCTAAAGTACCAACAGCAGATGATGGTAAAGATGGTGACACTTATATCGATGCAACTACAGGTGATGTTTATAAGAAAGAAAACGGAACTTGGGATAAGATTGGTAACATTCGTGGACCTCAAGGTCTAAAAGGTGAAGCCGGAGTTGCAGGACCACAAGGGCCACAAGGGCTACAAGGACCTAAGGGTGACCAGGGTGCTCAAGGTCTTCAAGGTCGTGATGGTCAAGACGGAGCACAAGGTTTACCAGGACGCGACGGACGTGATGGTGCAGCAGGTCGTGACGGACGTGATGGACGCGACGGTAAAGACGTCTTGAACGGAAAAGTTAACCCTGAATCAAATCA
>NZ_JAHZPT010000059.1:0-1370 GCF_019929545.1 Streptococcus mitis | reverse complement strand
AATGTGCCAACTAAATGAGACACATACAGTTGATTTTTTCTTTTGTGATAAGAGTGGAGTTTTTAGAGGTGCCCTAATGTAATAAATTATAAAATTTAAGGACTGGTTTCATTATGTTTAAAAAAGAGCAAAAAGAAAAATTTTCTTTTCGTAGGTATAAGAACGGATGTACTGATTCTAAATTAATTGGTGCGACTGTTTTAGCTGTAGGGATTGGTTTGTCTGTTGGAGCAAATGCTGTTCAGGCTGACGTTGTATCTAGCAATAACAGCTCAGCAACTTTGGTTAGTGACACAGCGAAGGTTTCGTCTGCATCATCAGCTACATTTAGAGATGATGAGAACCCCTCTAATGTCGTAAAAGTAGATGCAATATTAGATAAAGATGTTGCTGAACCAACAAAAGCAAATAAAAGCGTTGGAGAGTCTGATGGTGCAGACGTATTAAACTTAAAAGCAGAAGCTACTGTAAATTACAAGTTAGATTCTGATGGATCTGTTTTGAAATCAGAAAAGGTTCAGCTTGGTTCTGGGACTGTAACGACTCCTTATGATAAAAAAGGACTTGCTTACGATACGGACGGTAAGAACTATCGTGAATCTGTTGTAGAAAAAACAGGTAGTTCTTTATCAGATGCAACAGGCAAAGAAAAACAAATTAAAGCAAACGGTAAAACTTATGAATATGTTCGTTCAGAGCTAGAAGGAACTAATAGCTTTAATTATGATAAGACTAAGTTCAATAATATTGAAGCTGCTGTATCTCCAGAGGGATTGCAAAATAAAGCTGGGGAAGTTGATTACACTAAGCTGACTGGTAAGGTTTATATTGTTGAAGAAACTGCAGATGGCCAATACGGTAAATATGTGGTTGCTGACAGTGTTGCAAACCAGGACGTAGCTGTAGCAACATGGAAGAATGGTTTGTCTACTGCAAAAGATTTTACAAAAGAAAATGTAACTCTTAAAAGTGGCGATTCAATTCTTGTTCTTGATAAAGATACTTACGCAGTAGGGTCAAATGCTAAAAAACACATTAAAAAGATTGAAATTAATAGAATTGAAACAGAACCGATTCCTCCCGCTACAGGATATGCGACCGTAAAAGGTGAACGTTTGTTATCTGATGGAACTATCATCAATTATGCGATTGGAACAGTTTCATCTGATGGAATAATTTCATCTGGAACTAAATTTAAAGATTCTTCAAGTGATTATGAGTTAGGAACTGGAGACGATACTGAAGAATTGCTTGAAGATGGCGCTTTTTTGAAATTTGACACAAACGATAAAATTAAAGGGCACCTCTAAAAACCTATCCAATGGACACCAAAATATGAGATAATAGCCTTATCATAAGATGAGGTTATT
>NZ_JAHZPT010000006.1:0-86685 GCF_019929545.1 Streptococcus mitis | reverse complement strand
AATAATAACCTCATCTTATGATAAGGCTATTATCTCATATTTTGGTGTCCATTGGATAGGTTTTTAGAGGTGCCCTTTAGTAGCTTCTACTGCTTGTTCAACTTTTTTAGAAACAGCCTTACCAGCTTGGCTTGCTGACTGTTCTGCACGTTTCACGACTTTTTTTGTCTCTTCTACAACCTTAGTAACAGTACTTGAAAAGGCACCTGCGCGACGGAGGCTATTTCGTAATTGTTTTTTACGATTGAGTTTCTTTGACATGATAAAATCCTTTCAATAAAAAACCCCTGCTCTGACAAGGATTTAATATAAATATTCTATCAAGATTTTAGTAAAAAATCAAGAATCTATCTCGTTTAATAATTTCGCTCACCGAATAAGCCATCTGGCAAATCATGGAATCCCTTGCCTGCCTTGAAGTTTTCAAACTTACCAAGTAAGAACTGATAAGCATCCAAGCGGCTTTCGTAACGAATCATAGCATCTTTGGCACGCTCGTCCTGGTCTTCTTCGTAAACTTTTTGACTTTCCTTGTGTGCCATGTCATTGATCATAATCTGGGTATTGACCCAGGCTTCAAATTCCTTCATAAATTCTTGTTCGTAACTCATTTTTTCTCCTTATTCTAATCCACGGAAATAGTCCGTGTCAATCTCACGGTAGGGCTGAATATCCTGAACATACTCCAGCACACCTTGGAATTCTCCCTCTTCATCGTGCACTGCAGCGTAGGTAATATGAACAAACTTACCTCGCGACTCAGACTTGAACCACATTTCATACTTGTCTTTAGTACCCTCACGAAGACCCTTCATGATAGTCTTGACCTTGTCCAAATACTTAGGCGGATGGCAGAGTTCGACATTGCGCCCAACTTGGGACGGGGTCCGTTTGAAAATCATCTCATCAGCTGGCGTATTGTCATTGTAATACTGGAAAATATCGTCTTTATTGACAAAGGTAATCTCCATAGGGAGGTGATTGAGGATGAGATTGGCCTGCTCGACTGAAAGATAGCCATTCCCAAAAGCCTGTTGACTATGGCGGTCCAGCACTGTTTCCTTTTCCTTAGGGGTAAAGGTAATAGTAAACTGTCCTTCTGGCGTATCGATAACTTGCTGAACTTGACCTTCTGTCGTATCTAGTTGTACGGGCTCATCTGCACTCTTTTCCTCAACAAAACTCTGGCGTTCTGGCACCCATTTCTCTGACGGACGGATGATGGCATAACCATAGGCATCGCTCTCCTCCGCAATCTGAAGCCAGTCATCCTGAGTAAAGGACTCAAGGAGAATCATAAGGAGAATGGACTCTTCCTTGAAAATCATACTTTCAAACTCTGTCGCAAAGGCTTCAAAATCTTCTTTTACAGTGGAAATCGGCACTTCAGGTAGTGACTTGGCTGTCGCTAAAGCTGTTTGAAAGAGTTCCCTGATCTGATCATCCACTCCCCACATGACCTTAGGAGGTGAATCGTGTCCATAGCGCTCCATGATAGGGAAGAAGAGTTCTTCTTTACGTTGGTAATGGATGTCAAATTGCCCCACAAGACCCATTTGGCGGACCAAACCCTTACGCATCTCCGCCAGCATTTCTTCATCTTCCATAGACTCATAGGTATCTAACAATCTACGAATGCGAATCAAGGCAGCACGGAGGGCCAGATTTTCTTCTTTGAAGACGCGAACTGGGTGGCCAGGGTGCTCGGTATCCTCTACTTCGACACCTTTAATAGCATTTTTAAAAAGATTGGCATGGACATCACAGAGTTCCATGACATCTTCAAAAGTGACGCCCGAGTCCGAGTTCATCAGCTCGTGCTCCATGAGGGAAATCTCTATGGCTGAAACACCCGCAAAGGTCGCATCAAAACGCTCCTGAACCGACTCAGGAGAGGCACCATTGTGCAATTCTAACAAAATATCCCGTAGGACATGAATCCGTTCATCTGCCATTAGTCTAATCCAATCACTTCGTAGCCGTTTGCTTCCAGTGTGCGAACAATCTTGTCCATAGGAGTTCCTTCCAGCTTAGAACCCTGTTTGAGCGATACTTTGCGACCGATAGTATTACGCATCAAGGGATTAGCAAGGGGTTTAAATCCCAGCTCAACTAGAATTTCCAAGACTTCTGGATGCTTGTCCACCACTTCTGCAACGGGAATTGACACATCGATGATATTGTCCATGACGACCTCCATTGTATGTTCTAAAATGATTTTACTGCTTATATTATACCACAAGGAAAGAGATTAAAAAAACTAGCAGTATAAGACTTGCTAGTTCTCTGTGACTTGAATTACGGACTAAATAAGTTTAAAGAGCCAATCCAATAGCTTAAATAATAGCTTGTAAAATAATAATTGGAATGCAAAAGAGATGAACATCCATAGGAATTTCACAATTCCAATAATCGGTTTGATAAAAATAATGGCAAGAAGACCCCAAAAAAGTTCATTCTCTCTCCTCTGGCTTGATGAGCCATCGAGCCGTATCCATTAACTTGTCTGCAATAAATAGTTTACCAAGACCGACAACAACATTGTCATCTTTCTTTATCGTTTTCATTACTTTTACACCTTGCATGGTCAAAAAGTAATTCCCGTAAATTTTAGCAAAAGCTTTGATAGGATTCATCTCACTCACCCTCGATTATTTCAGCCTCTTTTCGGATTGTTTCAACATCTTCTTGATATTGAACTTCACTATAATTGACTAGTTTGGACAATTCTTTCTGCAAGCTTTCACCCATTGGTTTCATAGTTGCAAAGGTTAAACCACCTGAAATGATACCACCCAAGATAGGAATGAATTTTCCCATTCCTTTGGCCAGCCCTCCCTTGGTAAGATTCACACCAAATATTCTTAAGACTTTTTTCAAAATAGGGTACCAAAGCGTCTTTGTTAAAGCTTTATTAGGTACTGTTTTCATTACCTGTTTGGCAATTGTTATACCACCTGCACGTAGCAAGGCAGCGGTTCCATTCACCCCCAACATGACACCTAGATAAAGCAAGAGGGTATTTTGAGCATCTTCACTCAACTCATCGCGTGAAGCCCAAAGATCTTCATAACCATAAATATAACCTAATTCTTGAGCCAATTTCAGAGAGAAACCATAAAATTGAGCTACATCAGCTGGAATAGTAATCGCCATAGCAATCCCTCCAGGTAATCCTGCCAAAACAGAAGTTCCACTCGCCAATAAAACATTATCCCTAATGCAGGCATTAGCCACTCGATCTAAAGTTTCTTGAGATAAGAGAGACGTTGGGCCTTGTTCTAATAAGGTAGGAATGTCCTGTGGATCCAATTCTTTGGAAAACTTATCCACTAAAAATTTCGAACGATCAACCTTAACAACTGGTAATTTTACCACTTGTTGCAATACTTGCATAGCTAACTCTTGTTCAGCCATATACAAACTCCTTTTACTTCTGTAAGTTATAGTCTATGATAGCATACTCATTTAAAGTATGTTTCAAATTCCCCTCAAAAGTTTTCAAAAACTCCTTATTTTTTTAGATAAATAGTCCAAAACACAAAATCAAAATCCTTGGCAACTTATTTGTTAAAGAACCTTAATAGCCTTTGTAGAGACAACTCGAATATTCAACTCTACCTTTACAACTTGATATTCTATCTATGAACGATAGTCTATTGTTGTTTTACCTAGAATGTCCTTTGAATACGTACTAACTATGAACTTTCAAGTCTCATTTTATAAATCCATAATTTCTTTTTTCTTTCGATCAAACTCTTCCTGAGATAGTATCCCAGCATCTAAAAGAGATTTTAGTTTTGTAAGGGCTTCGATTTGTTCATCTAATGATAAACTTGGTTTCATTGCTTTTTCATCTAAACCTTGTGCCATATTCATACCAAAAATCATCCCTGCACCATCACCTAGACCATGTTGCTCCACTCCTGATGCAATTTTTTGTTGTGCTGCAATATTAGATGCTTTCTGCGATACATCATCATAAGCCTTTAAATTCATCTTATTTGATGAAAATTGTTTAACCAATTCCTTAGATTCTGGTGAGAACTCAATATTAGCAATGGCAACTTTTACAATCTCAAATCCAAAACGTTCTTTCCAAGTCCCTGCATACTGTCCATCATTCGATACTTGGGTTGCAAGAATTGAAGCTTGTGACGGCAATTGTGAAATACGATAAGTTGTTGACAAAGAATTGAGTGCAACAATAAAAGATTGGAGAAACTCTGTCACTATTTGTGATCTAGCTTGAGCACTGTCGAAAGTATAATAAGTCACATTGGCAGGAAGAAAATTTCTGATAAATTGCTTAGCATCTGTAATTTGGATAGAAAATGTTCCAAAAGCACGTACTTCTAAATCTGTCCCATAAAACAAATCATTATACATGACTGGACCGCGAGTTCCAAATTTAATATCACGAATTTCTCTCAAATTAACAAAACAAATCTGTTTTTGCTGATCACTTTGACCTCCGAATCCAACACGATTAACAACATTGTCAAACAGTGACTTTTTCAATCCATCACCGTTAAAAACACTGCTCTCACCATTTTGGTATTCATATCCACCTGGTTCTGTAATAATTTCCTCTATACCAGACTGACTAAAGATAAAGGCAGCAGTATTTTCTGGAATAAAAATCTTGGATCCGTTCGAAATAATACCTACAGATCCCTTCGTATTGACACCCCTACCATTATTACTTTCTTGAACAATACCTGGACTTACAGCTGTATGTTCATCAAAAGCATGAACTGTGATAATTTCTTTCCACTGATCTGCAAATGTCCCACCAATAGAATCTGTGATTGCTTTTATCAACCCCATTTAATTGCCCCCTTATAAACTTTGCTCCATATCACAATAGGCACATCTCACTGTTTGCTTCACTTGACCTGACAAAGGTGCTCCACAAAAGCTACACTTGGTTGAAATCTTTTCTGGCTCTGCATCCTTAATCCCAAGCCCTGCTTTAAAAGTGTCAAATGTATCCTTAAATGTTTCTGCCAAAACATCTGCTCCAAACAAGCTACTATCTCCCAAGGTTTCAAAATTACTTGTATCACCTGAAATCAATTTAATAATGTTTCTAGCCCACTTGTCAGTATCCTTAGTATTATTAAATGAAAAGATAGCTTGCCCGCCATTATAATAAATTTCCAACCGTTTCACACCATTGGTTTTGGTTACTGAAACTTGAGGCTTCCCTTCAAAAATTTTAATCTGGTTAATGGGTATTGTAACTTGGTCTTTTTTCCCTCCCCAAAAACCTTTTTTGATATGTATTAAGTGTAGATTCGTTAAAATTAATTCATCTGTAGCCAAACCGCTTTTCCCAAAACTCACATGGTCACTATTCATAACCATATATTCATGCGGCAATAATTGATAATCCATATTGAACTCCACTCTTCCTATTAAAGACTAGCTTTCCACTGCTCCACTTGTTCATGTAGATTATCACGATAATCTTTTAGAGTCTTAATCACTTCTTCTTTCCCTTGAATCGGTGCTTTCTTGAGTGGACCATATTGTTTTTTCAGATTTTCCATTTCTTTTTTAGTGCTATCTTTTTGTTCTTGGATAGCAGCGCTATCTTCTAAAACAGTCCCTTTAAAGGCTTCGTCTGCTTCTGTATAGTAATTATCGATTATTTTCTCATTCATAATCAAGTAATCTTCATAGGTTTTTATAGACTCAATTGTCGTATCGCTAACATCTTGTGGGTTAAAATCGCTTGAACTGAGTTTTTCTTTTGCTTTAGCAAACAACCCTTTCTTCTCAGAACTACTAGATGAAGCTTCTGTTTGATTCTCACTAGAAGAGCTACTTGTTTTTTCAGAAAGAGAACTACAAGCAACTAGAGTAGAGACGGAAAGACATAGCAAAGCTAAACGACAAACTTTTTTTACATTATTCATTGATAAAATCTCCTTTTATTTATGAAATCATCATATCATATTTGCTAAAAAAAAAAAAAGCATTTTCTATTTAGCTAACCTTTAAAAATACAGAATTCTAGTTAAAAGAATATTTTTCCATTTCAAATGCCACATATTTTCCTCCACCAAAAAAGAGGGTTGCCCCTCTTCTTAGTTCTTATCCAGATTGCGTAGCATTTCGTCAATCTTGTTTCCATATTCGATGGATTCGTCTTTGACGAAGGTCAAATCTGGGATTTTGTACAATTTCAAATTACGACCAAGTTCACGTTTGATAGTACCAGTTGCTTTTTCAAGCCCGATTTGAGCTTTTTGATTATCTGAAGCAAGGTTACTCAAAATGGTGTAGTAAACCTTGGCAACAGACAAGTCACCCAGCATCTGAACATCTGTGATGGTCACGCCTTGGACACGCGGATCACGGACTTTCTTTTGCAAAATCTCATTGACTTCACGCTTGATTTCCATGCCCACACGGTCCGTACGGAAATGATTTGCCATGATATTCCTTTCTCTACTTTGAACCAAAAGCTAGGCCAGCAGACCTAGCTATTTTTAAACTTATTGATTTTCATTTCAAATTGGAACGAAGTTCAATTTGAAATCATCTGCTTCTTTCGCCGTGGTGAAAGTGATGGAACTGATTTATCAGTCCCATCACAGGGGATTTTTGAGACCCTAGGCTCAAAAATAAGCAATGAAACCATCGGTTTGCTTGCGTCCCTCACCACCTAAGAAAGGAGCAAAAATCTTATCTCTTGATTTCTTCCATGACATAAGCCTCAATCACATCATCCATCTTGATATCATTGTAGCCGTCAATCATCAATCCACCTTCACGGCCGTTTGTAACTTCTTTGACGTCGTCTTTGTAGTGTTTCAAGCTTGCGAGTTCGCCATCATAGATAACAACACCATCACGAATAACACGGACTTTAGAGTCACGGGTAACCTTACCGTTGATAACCATGAATCCACCGATAGTTCCCACTTTAGACACCTTGAAGGTTTCACGGATAACTGCTTCACCGATAACTTTTTCTTCGAATTCTGGATCAAGCATCCCTTTCATGGCTTCTTCCATCTCTTCGATAACCTTGTAGATAATGCTGTGGAGACGGATTTCCACATCGTCAGCTTCTGCTTGTTGACGAGCTTGTGGTGTAGGGCGTACGTTGAAACCAACGATAAAAGCATTTGAAGCTTCAGCAAGGGTCACGTCTGATTCGTTGATTGCACCGACCGCTGAGTGGACGATGGTAACTTTAACACCTTCCACATCGATTTTCTGAAGTGAGGCAGAAAGGGCTTCAACAGAACCTTGTACGTCGGCCTTGATAATAACGTTAACTGATTTGAGTTCACCAGCTTTAAGCGTATCAAAGAGGTTTTCAAGGCTGACACGTTGGGTAGCTTGACGTTGTTTCATAAGGGCACGTTTGGCACGTTCTTCACCAGCCGCACGCGCAGATTTTTCATCCTCGTAAACAGCAAAGTGGTCACCCGCCATCGGTGCTTCGTTCAAACCTGTGATTGAAACTGGTGTTGATGGCCCTGCAACCTTAACACGACGACCAAGGTCGTTGGTCATAGCACGGACACGACCGAAGGTATTTCCGACAACGATTGGGTCTTGAACATTCAAGGTACCTTGTTGAACAAGAAGGGTTGCTACCGCACCTTTTCCTTTATCCAAGCGAGCTTCGATAACTGTACCAATCGCACGAACTGTTGGGTCTGCCTTGAGTTCTTGGATTTCAGCCACAAGAAGGACTGTTTCCAACAATTCTTCGATGTTTTGGTTGAATTTAGCTGAGATTTCAACAAATTCAGAATCTCCACCCCAAGCAGTTGACATAACTCCATGCTCTGCCAATTCACCGATAACGCGTTCTGGGTTGGCACCTGGTTTATCAATCTTGTTGATAGCTACGATAATTGGAACGTTAGCCGCTTTTGAGTGGTTGATGGCTTCAATTGTCTGAGGCATAACCCCGTCATCTGCCGCTACGACCAAGATCGTAATATCGGTAACAGAAGCACCACGCGCACGCATAGATGTAAAGGCCGCGTGTCCTGGTGTATCAAGGAAGGTAATCTTCTTACCATTTTCCACGATTTGGTAGGCACCGATATGCTGAGTGATACCACCTGCTTCACCTGTCGCAACACGAGAGTTACGAAGGGTATCTAAGAGTGTTGTTTTACCATGGTCAACGTGTCCCATGATGGTTACAACTGGTGGGCGCTCAACCAATTCATCTTCATTGAGATAACCATCTTCGACAAAGAAACGTTCGATGTCGGCATTATCCACTTCAACCTTTTGTTTGGCTTCAATACCATAATCCACCATGAGGAGTTCAATTGTTTCCCCATCCAAGGATTGGTTTTGTGTGGCCATGACACCCATCATGAAAAGTTTCTTAACGATTTCAGCTGGTTCACGTTTGATACGTTTTGCGATTTCCGCAACGGTCATACCATCTGTATATTCAAATTCTGTTGGCAATTCATGGAATTTACGCTCCGTAACAGGTTTTGGAGTCTGATTGCGGTTGTTCTTGTTATTGCCTTTTTTGTTCTTTTTGTTGTTATTCCAGTTACTATTCTTTTGATTTCTCACTTGATTTTGACTACTTCGATTCTTTTGTTGTTTTCTAGGACCATCTTCTTCGTGATCATAATCATCACGTTCTTTGTCTGGTCGAGCTTGTTTTTTACGACGTGTATCCACTGGCGCTTCTTTAGCTACAGGAGCTGGTTCAACCACTGCTTGAACTTGTTGCGCTTGTTCAGCTAACTTAGCCACTTCTTCAAAGATTTCCTCTGGCTCCTTGCGTTTGTTAGCTTGGGCCAAGGCTTCTTTGGCAGCCTGAGTCTGCTTGAAACGTTCCTCACTTGAACGTGCGTACTCTGCATTTTGCTCTGCTTTTAGGGCTGCTGCACGGGCTTTAAAGTCAACACGTGGAGCCGCTTGATGTGGACGTTTGTCCTCTTGTTGACGGCGCTCATTTCCACGATTTTGCTGACCTTGCGGTTTCTTAGCTTGATCGTTAAAACGGCGATTGTCGCGGTTGCCTTGACCTTGTTTTCCACCATTGCGACCGTCGTTTTTCTGACGGTTTCCGTTTTGTTGCTGGTCACGGTTATTGCCCTTATTTTGCTTGCGTCGTTCTGCCTGCTCTTTAGCACGGGCTTCACGCTCAGCCTTGAAATTACGGCTTTGCGGTTTAGCTGCTACTTTTTCTGTTTTAGGAGCAACTGGCTCAGCAGGTTTTGCCTCTTCCTTAGCTACAGCTGGTTTAGCTGGTTCAGATTTCTCGGCTTTCTTTTCTGCACTTGCTTTTGGTGCTGCAGGTTTTGCTTCTGCTTTCGGAGCAGCTGCAGGCTTAAAGCTGGCAGCGATTTTTGCAGCGACAGCTTCTTCCACACTTGATGAGTGGCTTTTCACATCCAAGCCCAACTCTTTTGCACGCGCTACAACTTCCTTACTTTCTTTTCCAAGTTCTTTTGCGATTTCGTACAATCTTTTCTTAGACAAATCATGTCCTCCTCTTCTATTCCATAAGAGACCTCATTTTCTTTGTAAATCCAGCATCTGTTACAGCCAAAACCTTTCTCGATTTCCCGACTGCTATGCTTAATTCCAGTGTTGAAAACACGGTTACAATTTCTACTTGATAATAATGACTTTTATCTTGAATCTTCTTGGTCAGATTGGGTCCAGCATCATGAGCTAGAAAGACCAACTTGGCCTTGCCATCTTGAATGGCTTTAACGACCAATTCTTCACCCGATATGATCCGCCCTGCTCGCTGAGCAAGTCCCAAGAGATTGCTTATCTTTTGCTTATTCAAGTCCTAACTCTCTTCTTTTTACTTTATGATCCACATAAGCAATCAACTCGTCATAAAAGCTTTCTTCTACTTCCATGTCAAAGCTACGGTTAAAGACCTTCTTCTTTTTCGCCTCTAGGGCTTCTTTATTGTCTAGCTTGATATAAGCGCCACGGCCATTGGCCTTGCCTGTCGGATCGATAAAGACTTGTCCTTCCTTGTTCTTGACAATGCGGAGCAAATCACGCTTATCAATCACTTCATTGGACACAACAGACTTGCGCAAAGGGATTTTTCTCGTTTTCATCTTTCCCTCCTCTAGCAGCTTTTATTCTTCTACAGTATCGTTTTCTGCTTCCAAATCTACCGAACCAGCTTCTTCCATGGCTTCAAATTCGCTAGCAGACTTGATATCGATACGGTAACCAGTCAAGTGAGCTGCCAAGCGAACGTTTTGCCCACGACGACCGATGGCAAGAGAAAGCTTGTTATCAGGAACAACCACCAAGGCACGTTTGCTGTCGTTTTCATCAAAGATAACTTGGTCAACTTCAGCAGGAGCGATGGCATTGTAGATAAATTCAGCTGGATCTGCTACCCACTCGATAACGTCTATGTTTTCTTCGATTGGCACCATACGGTCGCTCTTGGCATCGTAACGTGCTGGGTGGAACTTGCTAGTAATCTTCTTGATATTCGCTCCGCCGCGTCCAACGATTGTACCGATAGCGTCTACGTTTGGATTATGGCTACGAACGGCAACCTTAGTACGGTCACCAGCTTCTCGAGCCACGCTCATGATTTCAACAGTTCCATCATAAACTTCTGGAATTTCTTGCTCCATCAAGCGTTTGATCATTTCTGGATGGCTACGGCTAACAAAGACGTTGACACCGCGAGGGTTGTCTTCAACCTTGTAGACATACACTTCGATACGATCATGAGAAGCAAAAACTTCACCAGGAATTTGGTCTTGTTTTGACAATTGGGCTTCGATGCTACCGAGATTGACATAGATAAAGCGGTTGTCAAAGCGTTCTACTGTACCAGACATGATTTCTTGCTCATGTTCTTTGTAAGTATTGTAAGTGATGGCACGTGTTTGCTTGCGCATTTTTTCCATGATGGTTTGTTTGGCAGATTGAGCTGCTACACGACCAAACTCAGCAGGTGCTTCTTCAAACTTGATTTTGTCACCAAGTTCATAGGCTGAATTAATGGCAAGAGCGTCTTTCAAGCTGATTTCCAAACGGCTATCAAATACTTCATCAACAACTTCACGGACAGTATAAACTGTAAAGTCACCTGTTTTTTCGTTAAAGTCAATAGCTACGCTGTCTGATTGACCATAGCGTCTGCGATAAGCGGAACGAAGCGACTCTACTACTGCGTCGATGATATCTTCTTTTTTGATTCCCTTGTCTTCTTCCAAAATGCGGAAGGCCTCTAGCATTTCTTTACTCATGTTTTCTTCACTTTTGAATCCTCAAAAGCTATCCTTTCTTTTTCTATAATTTAACTGCTAAACGTGCTTTTGATACTAAACTGTATGGAATTTGGACGGTTTTCTTACGCGTCTTGTCCATATATTCCATGGTCAACTCGTCCTCTTCAAAGGCCAACAGAGTTCCTTCAAAGACTTTTTGCTTATCGATGGCTTGGTAGAGCCCGACATGGATGTATTTCCCAACCGCTCCAGCTACGGCATCCTTGGTTTTCAAAGGACGTTCCAAGCCTGGACTGGTGATTTCTAGGAAATATTGTTCTGGGAAGGGATCTGGCTTGATGGTGTCTAGGACAGGACTGATCATTTCTGTCAAGTCTGCCGTGTCGTTCAAGGTAATTCCTTCAGGTTTATCTACAAAAATACTGAGAATCATGTCACTGCCAATCTTTCCATACTCGATATCCACGAGTTCGAAAGGCGCTTCTATGACAGGTTCTACAACTTCTCTGACTAATTCTACGATTGTTGCGATTGCGTCCACCTCCTCATAAGCAAGAGGCGAAGATATTTCCCCGCCTCTCTTTCTCATATTCTTGCTATAAGTATAACACAAATCAAGCTAACCTGCAAGGATTTGACCTTGAAGCTTTTTGTCTGGGCTTACAAGACTTACTGCGCCGCTCCTAATAATCCTAAGTCGTATTTCCAAGTTAAAACACGTCTCACAGACTCATCAATACGCTCTTCTGTCAACTCTCCAGAGGAAATTTTCTTTAATAGATAAGGGATCTGGGTTTGATAGGAAGACCCTAGAATCAGGTCATTTCCAGCTACAATCACTTGAAAAGCAGCTTCTTCCTGACTGACAAAATCAGCTAATCCTGCCATATCAAAATCATCCGTCATAATGACACCTTTGAAATGCAGTTCCTTACGAAGAAGGTCAGTGATTTTCGGTGAGATAGATGATGGTACTGTGTCAATTTTAGAGAGGATATTGTGAGAGACTAAGACACTATCTGCCCCTGCATCTATCCCAGCTTGAAAGGGAAGAAAATCGGCTTGTCTTAATTCATCCAGAGAACGATTATCTTGGATAATGGCAGTATGACTGTCTCCATTATCGCCATATCCTGGAAAATGTTTCAAGGTTGACCCAACCTTACTCTTTTTAAGTTCTTCTACGACCTGCTGAACATAGCTTGCAGTTGTTGGGGCATCTTGTCCAATCGTTCGATCATAAATGAAGGCTGACTGATTTCTTGCAAGATCCGCAACCGGGAAGAGTCCAGCATTGATGCCAACAGATTTTAGCAGCTCTGCCTTTTGCTTGGTATCAGAAAGCACTGCCTCCATTCCCCCTTGCTGATAAAGTGCCATAGGAGATTGAAAGGGAGTTTCTAAAATCGAACTGATACGAGTCACTGTCCCCCCTTCTTCATCTGAACCAATCAATAAAGGAATCTTTGCAGCATCTTGATAGCCCGTTGTCAAAGCCTTCATATCCTCTATAGTTCGTCCCTCGAAATCTCTTCCGAATAAGATATAACCAGACAAATGATAGGATCGAAGATCTTCTATCTGATGACTAGAAGGAACTCTGGCCCAAAATAATTGTCCTACTTTCTCCTCCAAGGTCATCGTGGCTAATCTGTCTTCGATAACCTTATTTTCCTCTCCTTCACTGGTTTCAATAGTTGTTTCAGTTTTTTCTACTTGAACCTCTTTTTCTGCTTGCACCTCTACTTGTCTATGTTGTTGGTAATCAGAAAAAATCAAACCAACTATCACAAGAAAAAAGAAAAGATAGAATACAAGAGGGTTTATACTATTTCTCATAACCTTTTCATTATACCACTTATCTGGCTACAAATACACACTTAGCAAAAACCACCTGTTTTGAAATCAAACTAAAAGGACCTAATTCTGTTCAGTACAGAACTAAATCCTTAGAATATATGATTCGTTTAACTTTTTGAATGAGAAACAGTTTTTGAAATCTCTTTAGATTAAAACTGAGCCTCAACTCGGTAGATAACTTGCCCCTTGTTGGAGAATTTTTGCTCGTATTCTGTCATGACATTGCCTTCAAAATCACTGGCATGTAAATCAAGCCAGACACCATTAAGCTTCATGCCATACTGAGAAAAACTCACTAGGCTGTACTCAAACAAGCCACGGTTATCCGTCTTGAAATGAATTTCTCCATTTTCAGGCAAGATACGCTTGAAAGTATCCAAGAAGGTCTTGTAGGTCAAACGACGCTTTTCATGGCGTTTTTTAGGCCAAGGATCTGAAAAATTCAGATACAAGCGATCAATCTCACCGTCTTCAAAGTAGTCAGTCAAGTCAGAACCATCTACCCACAAGAGCTTAATGTTAGGCACTCCAACTTCAAGCACCTTGTCCAAAGCGTAACTCAAAACAGACTTTTGAATATCAATCCCGATATAGTTGATGTCAGGGTTTTGTTTGGCCATACCTGAAACAAAGGCACCCTTTCCACTTCCTACTTCCACATGAATGGGATTATCATTTCCAAACAAGTCCCGCCATTTTCCCTTGGCTTCCAAGGGATTGAGGACCACATACTGGGGATTTGCCTCTAGTAATTCTGTTGCCCCTTTACGATTTCTAACTCTCATCTTCTCTTTCCATACTTGTCTCGGAAGTGACGCAAGCCATGAATCTCCCGATTGACATTTTCTAAATCTTGGTTCATATAATACTTGGAAATCTGGCTCAAATAAGACAATTGACCGTACCAATACAATTTATTTAATACCGTTTGATTGTACTTGTAACCGTAGTAAGTCAACCATTCCTTCCACTGATGTTCTGGAATATAATGGCAGAGCATGTGAGCCACGTCAAACATGCGATCGGTCAAGCGAACCGAATCCCAATCTACCAAATAAATCAAGCCACTGTCTGTCTCAATCCAATTACTATGTCGTACATCTCCATGGACAATGGTCGCATGGTCCTCTCTAAATCCTGGAATAGTCTGACGTAAATCAGCCATCACTTCACTGATAAAATGATTTTTACGCAAAGCATCTGGAGCCGTTTCTTGCCATGACTGTAGTAAGTCTACAGGTGTTTCCATGGCATAGCCCAAACGACTCAACTGTGTCATCAAAGGACGTGAGCGATGTAGGCGGGTTAAAATATTGACGATTTGCTTACGATTCATATCATAGGGGGTCAATATCTTGCCTGTCAACCATTCTTGAGCACACATATCACGCCCATCTGCCAAACGGCGACTCCATAATAATTGTGGAGCAATTTGTTCTCTAGCTAGACCAGGTAGGATTGGAGAGGTGTTCATTTTTACAAAGATGCGCTTCCCATCAGGATAGCTACCCATATAAGCCTTGCCACTTTTCCCAGGTATGGGAGTCAGTGTTAGCTCATTATCACCCAAATCCATTTCTTTCCTCCGTATAAAGTTTCCTTACTATTCTACTAGTTTTTGGCCTATTCGTCAACCGCTCCACACCTGATTCTCAAAGAAAAGCCTCTGGCTTGGCTTGGGTATCATTATAGAAAGAAAAGGCAAGCACCGTCTTCTGCTTACCTTTTCATAATTTTTATAAATAATATAAGAGTGGCCAACTGTTGTAAAACATGTGGACTAGAGTAGAAACCCATAAGTTTTGGCTCTTTTTATAAGCAAAGCCCAGCAACAAGCCCCCAAGTAGATAAAAAATAAACGAAGGGACATTAGAAGGTCCATGCATAAAAGAAAAGAGAGAGGAAGTTAGCACAAGCCCTAACCAAGAATTGTCAAAAACCGCACCTTGAAGAAGTCCTCTGAAAATGAGTTCCTCCTGGATGGGGCCAAAAACTGAGGAAGTCAAAATCAAAGACAGGGAAATTCCTCTGCTGACTTCCGCCAAGTGTTGAATTCCTGCGCCAGAAGAAATAGCGAAGAAATGAATATAAACTAGCGTCTCAAGCACACTTAGAAGAAAGATTGCAATGAAAAGCAAAAGTTGTTTCCTGCTTAACATCCCAAAAGAAATCATTTCAAACTTTCTAGCATAAGCAACACTCAGTGAGGTTACTAGAAGACTTACAATAATCAATTCAGATTCATTTTGAAAAAAATCCCCATGATTAATCGTATAAGGAACTGTAATGACGATTATTAGTACTAAAAATCCAAAGCACAAGGCATGAAATTTATCAAAAAACTCCATAAAATTATTCTCCTCAAGAAACAAACTTCTCTACACGTCATCCTTTAGTGCTAGTCTTTCCAAAACAAACCATTTGAGTAACCAAAACCCGACCACATAGCCAGCCCCTAAGAATATAGCCATTAAAGATAACATGGGATTTAGGAAATAAAAGACCACCACAGATACAAAGGTTAGCACAAAAACGTTAAAAGCAATGGTGTCAGAAGCCAAGACCAAAATATAAGGTGTCAACCAGTCTAAGGTTTTGGAATCTAGGAAAAATAAGTGTTTATACATGATGACCTCCTCTATGGCTGAAAAGCAAGTCTTCTGGTTTTTTAGCCCAGGACCCTGTGTAGAAAAGTGAGCAAAAATGGTAAGTTTGCGATGATATTATTAACAATATGAATCGAATAAGAAGGATAGATACTCTTAGTATAACGTGTCAGCCAGGCATATAGACAACCCACTGCCGTATAGACAAAAATATCTGCGAGACTTGGCAAGCTAGAAAAGTGGGGCAAGGCAAATAAGAATGACGGAAAGAGAAGATCCAGCCCCCATCTCGAATCCTTAAAGAAGGCATGTTGAAGCAGTCCCCTACATACCAATTCTTCCATCAGAGGTCCTAGTACGATTAAGGTTAGGTAAACACCAAACTCCGCAAAATTTGTCTCGCTATAGGCAATAAACAAATTCCAACCTTCATTGGTCCCCTGAACGTGTTTAGCTGTCAGATAGTTAAAGCATATCAGCACGACAGCTGCTAACACCGTCAGAACCGAATAACTCAACCACTTTTTCCTAGGGATGCGAAAGAGATAAGCATGGCCCGACCTGACCAAAATCCAAACTATCAAGCTGATAAAGAGAAGGCTGATGATGTTTCGAATCCAGATAAGATTTCCTACCCAAGACGAGAACTCCCAATAATTGCTCCAAAATTGGGTTGTCCAAAACAGTCCGAAAAACAGAAACAAATAAGAAAGAATTGCACTCGCTTTGAAAAGAATAGGATGTTTTTTCATTGCTTTCTCCATTACAATTAAATGATATCTAATCATTTTCTAAAATTTGATAACTTTTGTGAAATGTTTTAGCAGAAACAACTCTATGATTGGTGATATCTATATAATCACCTGGATAAC
Source organism: Streptococcus mitis (assembly GCF_019929545.1). Lineage (GTDB taxonomy): Bacteria > Bacillota > Bacilli > Lactobacillales > Streptococcaceae > Streptococcus > Streptococcus mitis_BU. Next base: position 70,116 of record NZ_JAHZPT010000006.1, on the reverse strand, counting down.
CAAGAACATACATCCCATAACCAGCGAATCCTCCTCCAACTGTTCCAACTAAACCAAACTTGATATTCGTTGCGAGAGAAGTGTTAAGACCTGCCATTAAAATGCGCACATGATTATCCAACCAAACCATATAATTTTTTTGAAAAGCTTCCTCTACCCAACTTGGTTTAGGAGTTGCTTGACCAATTTCCCAAACATCAACAATTTGATTCCCATATTTTGCCTTCATATCTTCAATCCTTTTTAAATACCATTACATGAGTTTGGAGTTCCCCCTATACCATAAGGACTACATGGTTTTGAAAGATGTATAATAGGCCACTTACCATTTAATTGATCCAAAATTGGAGAAGGTGCTAGCCCACCCAATAAACCAGAAAGCATATCTCCCCAACCTCCGAAACTTCCTTCAACTTTCGCAAGCATCTCAGTATCCATCATTTCAAATTATGACATCGTTTTTGTATTCATAACAAAAACTTCATTAGCCCCTACTTTTTATAATACTTCAAGCCCCAAATGAGCAGAAGCATGATAAGCAAGCAGAGAATAGCACCAATGTAGGCAATTAATTGTTGATAGAATTCTCCTGCTGTGATACCCCTATACAAACAAATAATAGACATAAAGCCTGTCAAGCCGATATACATGAGTTGATTGGTTCTAGGACTAACCAAATCATCATCTTCAAATTCTCTTATCCTCATTTCCCTAGTGAGGTAAACAGTGACCAAAATGGAAGCTAAGTTAATAACCACCAAAAGAAATTGGAGAACTACAGAAAAATTTAAAAACTGACGAGATAGAAATAGATAAGTAGAGACAAGCAAGGGCAACTGACCTAGGAACAATCACGTAAGGAAGATGTTCCGTTTTTTAGCAAGAAAAGCTTTCATTTCTTTGCTCCTTTCTTTTTAGTTAAAGCAAAATAGATCTTAACTGCAATCAAATAGGCTATGGTATAAAATGTATTATACCAAATACTCTCTCTAAGCGGATAAAGAAAGATAGACATGATCAGATACAGAACGAAAACGATCAGTATTTTTTTCTTCATAAGATTTCCTCCTAAATGTATGCTTTATATTAGTTTAGCCACAACCTTTACACTGCTAGTATAGCACTCATTTCGACCTTGGATCACTCAAATCACAAATGGTCATCAAAACATCTTGAATTGTAAAAAATTTAAAAAGCAAGCATGAAAAACATACTTGCCCTTTACACCATATTGATACCAACTTAATTTGTAGATTTTTTATCCTGCTATCACATATCATTTTGACAGGCGAAACAATATTAAAGAAACTCCCCTGTAGATTAAACTAGCGATAAAAAATCTCTTTATCTAATTAGATCTATCTTTATTCTTCTTTGGAGATTTTAAAAATTTTTCCCTAATTAAAGAAGTAATAAAAGAAACAAACATACCAACAACAAAAACAATAAGAAAACTTTTGAAATCCATAATTACCTCCAAGTACAGCTCCTCTACATGCAGGCTTAAGCCGTTAAGCAACCATAATAGACAATTGTAACATTGTTTTTGCATTCACGAGGAATACCTCTTTTTACTTTCGTCCTATTACAACCTTAATAAGGTTAGTATACTACTATTTTTTAACATTTTCCATCCAAATCATAAATGGTCATCAAAACATCTTGAATTGTAAAAAATTAAAAAAGCAAGCATGAAAAACATACTTGCCCTAAGGAAACTTAACAATGTGAAAATACAAAATCGAAAACTATCCACCCTCACTTCCGTCTGTTCTCATATATTCTCATAATCGCAACCAGGATACAGGCTGTCCCACCTGCCAAAACCAGGAGGGTAATGATAATGTTGAGAATTTCAGGCGTCCTCTCTATTCTGTTGACAAGACGGACTAAAGACAATACTGTCAATAAGAGTAAAGCTACTGACCCTGTCCGAATTAAAGAAGCCATTCGGTTCTCAACCGCATATAAGAATGATGGTAACATAACACAGGCTATAGCAATCACAAACAGATTACTCCCCGTTTCTTCTCCCTTATTCACCACGGAAATCATGAGAAGATTCGATGCTATAATCAACGTAGAACAGATGATAAAAAAGGATTTCTTATTCATATAGGATACCTCATATACTATGGCATTTTAATTGATGACTTTGGGCAGTACTTCTTTTTCACAAATCTTCTAATCATCAACTGACATCGAGTGAATCGTTAAAACCTGACGAAAGATTTGATTTTGACAGGTGGTATTCAGGCTGGTATTGGGATGACTTTCCACAATTTTCATGACGGTATAAAGACCAACTCCTCTCTCCTCCCCTTTAGAACTTGCTCCAAAGAAGAAGATTTCAGAAATATCGATGCTCTCTTCTTTGATGGAGTTTTCAATGATAAAGGTCTCCTGTGCTCCATTTTTTAAAAAAGCAATTGAAACATGAGGTTGACTAGCTTCTACACTGGCTTCAATAGCGTTGTCACAAAGGATAGACACAATGGTTAGAAAATCAAGCAGGCTCATCCCCTCGACCTGAATCTCCTCTGGAACTTCGATATTAAAGATAATCTTCTTATTCCTAGCTTTTAAAAATTTCCCTGCCAGAAGACTTTTGAGGGCTTTATCACGAATATTCACCAATCGTCCAAGGTCATATTTATTGTCCTGCAATTTTTCACTAGAATCCTTTAAGACGGAGTCGTAGACCTCTTTTATCTGCTCCATATCCTCCTCTTCAATGCCCAGACGTAAACTGGTCAAGAGGTTGGTGTAGTCATGGCGAAAGCTCCGTACTTCCTTGTAAAGTTCCTCTATATGCCGACTATAGCGTTCCATATCTCTGTAGCGCAAGGTCTGCTCTTGGTCCAGTCTCTCACGGAGTTTGTCCTTCAAATAGGTATCCAATTTCTTGATAACCCCCATAAAAAAGAGGAGGTAAAACACTAGGATGAGATAGCGAACAGTCTTTGATTGAATACCTTGCTCATATTCAAAGTAAGACAGAGTTTGTATCACCAAATAGTAAGCCCCCATTATCCAGTTAATTTTAGTCAGGGACTTTTGAAAACCTGTATCAAGAATCTCCCTTCTCAAGCTAGTGAAATCATAGTCCAACCATTTCAAAAAGGCTAGAGAAATGAAGAAATTGAAAATTATTATACACAACCAAATCAAAGAGTAATCATCATGTACTTGCCCTTGTCCCAAAAATGGAAGCACAAAATAAGAAAGACCTCTATAAAAGAGATTCACCAATATCATTGGAAAGAGACCATAAAAGAAAAGGAGTTTTTTAGGAAACCCTCTTAACAATAAGAAAGACAAGCCTATGCCGTACAAGGGGTTCGTGAAATAAGATAGGTAAGTATTTCCTACTATATAGCTAATCATTACAAAAACAACGGCCAACAGTATCCTAAAAAGAAAGGCCTTAAAAATCCTCTCAAAAGTGAGACCAATTCCATCTACCTTAAAGAAAATGACAATTTCTAGCCCATTAGTAATAAGTGTATATAATAATATCCAAGCAATATTCATAAATTCTCCTAGCTCAGTGTAAGTTATTAATAGCCTCAGACACTTCCCTGACCTTATAACGCGCGATCAAACAACTTCCACCATTGGGAAAGAAAAGCAGTTTTTCTTTCTTATCCAAATGCATCACATTGGCTGGATTGATGAGAAAAGAGCGGTGGCACTGCAAGAGACGAGGCTCCTGCTTGAAAACCTCCTCTAAACTCGCTGTAAATTCCAGCCTGTCCGTCTCGGTATAGAGAATAACACGATGGGCTCTGGGCGATGTTTCGAGATAGTAAACCTCTTTAAAAGGATACTGGAATTGGGCAAATTTTGATTTAAAATAAAAGCAATCTTCCGCCAGACTTTTACTATCTTGACTATTGGCATAGAGAAGGGCTGTTTCGATCCGAGACTCAAACTCCTCTGCCGAAAGGGCCTTATCAATGTAGTCCAAAGCAGACACTTGGTAGCGAAAGGACAGGGGCATAAACTCCGAGTGAGTCGTCACAAAGACTATCAAGGCATACGGATCCCGATCCCGAATCTTTCTAGCCACTTCCAGACCCTTCATCTCCTCATTTCGAATCTCAATATCCAAAAAGAATAGCTGATGCGCCCCCTTCTCATGCACCTCTGCCAGCAGTTGGTCTGGCTTGCCAAAGACCTCAAAAGAGCTGGGAGTGATATGATGTTCTTTCAAGAGTTTCTCAATGGTCGTTTCAATTCTAGCTTGTTGGGAAAAATCATCTTCTAAAACAAATATTCTCATCTTCTTACTCTCCTTCTTTCAACCATTTTTGACGAATTTCTCTATAGCGACGTCTGGCATACTTGACAGCGTATTGACCTTCTTCTCCGAGAAAAAGGATTCTTTCTTGAAAATCAATCGATTTTAATTTATCAAGATTGACCAAACAATTTCGATGACACCTCATCAAGTTTTCCCCATATTGGTTCTCAAGATTACTTAAATTTTGAACCATATTAAAACTAGCCTCTTCTGTAACAATCTGTACGGTATGGGCTTTAGTTGGATGTGTTTGGATATAGTAGATATCGTCAACGTTTACTTTATAGACTGTTTTCTGTGTCTGAATAATCATATGTTTCATTGGATTCTCCTCCTAAGAAAAGAATAACAGAAAAGGTCTAACACAAGCACATACAATCCTAAACAGTCTTTGAAAACTCCTAAAAGGACTATTTTTCTACAACATCATGATGAGCTTACAACTATTTTATCATAAAATCTTAACAGTACCATTCAGGAAATTTCAAGAACAATTAAAGATTTGAGGCTGAAAAAAACTCTAAAAATGGTAGACTAACAGTATCAAAACACAGTTGCTAGAACCAAGACTGGCACCCAGATTAAAGGAGGAATTTTCATGACAGACACAGACCCCATCAAAAGAGCTCAGACTTTGATTACTGACTTAAACAAAGCCTATCAAGCATGCAAACAGGCAACCGCTGACGACGTCCGCTTTCAGGAACAATTAGACTCTATTCTTGGTTTTCTAGCCAAGACTGAGACAGTGGACAATCGAGTCTTGATTGAACTGGAAAAATTTTACCAGACTTCCAGTCTTCTCATGGGACTCAGCGCTCTTGATCCAGATGCTCCAACTCGCGCCGCTTGGCGGGCCTATGACCGCTTCCACTTTGACCAAGTCAAGACCAAGTTAAGTCTTTACGGTCCAACCATTATCTTGTAAAAAATAAAAGAAGCTGAGACAAAATTGAACTCAACTTCTTTTTTAGTGCCTTATAAGCAATATTAGTCCTGCATCTGACGTTTTACCTGATAAGGCAAATACAAGACCAGTAAAACCAAACCTGCACCCAGCAAGGCTAGAAGGGCCAGTTTTTCTTGGAAGATCACAAGGCCGACGACTAATTCCACAAGTAAAACAAAACTGGTCAATCCTCTGACCACTGCCTGCAAGCCTTTTTCCTTTTGCCCCTTGTCAAGTGGAAAGAGTTGGGTCAAATACTGGTAGTCAAAGGCATGATAGAGGGCCAGTAACTGGAAGAGCAGGAGGTAGTTAAAGAGAACCACAACTGCTGTCGCAATCCAAGCTTGCTCGATAAAAACCTGCGCCAGCAAGGAAAGCAAGAGCAGACGGAGACTGAGGGCAAAGAGGTCTCCATTTCGTAAATAAGAACGCAGATAGAGATTTTGCCAAATCTTCCCAGGCATCTTCTGAACAGTCTTTAGGATAAAGTCCAGATAGGCACGACGCTTGACGCTGTTTGAAATTCCCTTGACCTGCGTAAAGAGGGCAAAGAAACGAAGCAAGACTTGCTTACGCTTACTTTCTTGGGAAATAATATAGTCCCAGTCCAGTCCAGTTTCAGTAAAAAACTTGCTGGCCTTTTGACGAAAGAGGAAATATTTTCCTACCCCCAATAAAAGCACATAGACCAGAAAAACAGGTAAGCCATAACCCATGGCTAAAAATAAGGGCGCAAATAACAGCAAGAAAAGGGTCTGGACAAAGAGCCAAAAGGCTAGAGAAATGCCAGTTTGACGCTTGAGATGGAGTTTGATTTCCTCTTCTCCAACTAAGAGAAAGAGCTTGTCTGGAGCCTCCATATAGGTGGCAATTCCTCCCCAAAGCAAAAGTAAAACAGAGATAATACCTACAAACAAAAGGATAGGCCAATGATTTTCAGGAAAATGTTGTAAGAGTTGACTGTACTGGTAGGCTAGAAATCCCAGCAGAACAAGCAGGAACAAGACAAAGTGGTCATTGAGCACATAGCGCAGATAACCGACACACTCCTTACGAAAAGCCTGCTTTCTCCTTAAAAACAAGTCTTTCATAGCTCCTCCTCTTTGGTCAGAGCCAAGTAAATATCATTTAAACTAGCCTCAGGCATATCAAAGGCTTCGCGCAGTTGCAGGAGATTACCCTTGGCACGCACCTCACCCTTATGGAGAATGACAAAGGCATCACACATCTTCTCCGCCGAATCCAGCACGTGGGTACTCATGAGAATAGACTTGCCCTTTTGCTTTTCCACTTCCAAAAGCTGAATCAAGTCCGCAATAGCCAGCGGATCAAGACCAAGGAAAGGCTCATCCACGATGAAAAGACTCGGATCCACCACAAAAGCACAGATAATCATGACCTTCTGCTTCATCCCTTTTGAAAAATGAACAGGAAACCAGTCTAATTTCTGGTCCAGACGGAACATTTTTAACAAAGGTTCTACTCGTTCGAAAGCCACTTTCTGCTCGATACCATAAGCCATAGCAACTGTTTCGATGTGCTCTCTGAGGGTTAATTCCTCATACAGGCTAGGTGTCTCGGGAATGTAACCAATTTGCTTGCGGTAACTTGTCGCATCTTCTTGCAGGGTCAAGCCATTGATATTGATGGAGCCACTATAAGGTGTCAACAGACCGATAATTTCATTAATAGTCGTCGATTTACCAGCACCATTGAGACCAATCAAACCAACCAACTGTCCACTTTCAACGGTAAAAGACACATCTTTCAAGACAGGGACATGGACATAGCCACCTGTCAGGTTTTTAATTTCTAACATATTTTCTCCAAATCTGGTATAATGTAGCTATATTATATCAAAATTCAATACAGTAGAGGTAGATTTTATGTCAGATTGCATTTTTTGTAAAATCATCGCAGGGGAAATTCCTGCTTCAAAAGTATATGAAGATGAGCAGGTTCTTGCCTTTCTTGATATCTCTCAAGTGACTCCAGGACACACCTTGGTCGTGCCAAAAGAACACTATCGCAATCTTTTGGAAATGGATGCTACTAGCGCCAGCCAACTCTTTGCCCAAGTACCAAAAGTAGCTCAAAAAGTCATGAAAGCTACCAAGGCTGCTGGTATGAATATCATTGCTAACTGTGAAGAAATCGCAGGGCAAACCGTCTTTCATACCCACGTTCACCTCGTACCTCGCTACAGTGCGGACGATGACCTCAAGATTGATTTTATCGCCCACGAACCAGACTTTGACAAACTCGCTCAAGTCGCTGAAACCATCAAAAACGCCTAAGGAGTTGCCATGAAATTATCTAATCTACTGCTATTTGCAGGAGCTGCAGCCGGAAGTTATTTGGTCACAAAAAATCGCCAAGCCATCACAGATGAAGTCTTGAATACCACTGACCGCGTTCAAGCTATCAAGGATGACGTGGATATTATCCAAAACAGCCTGCAAATCATCGACCAGCAAAAAGAACTCATCAAAGAATACCAAGAAGACCTGACTTATAAGTTTAAGGTCTTGGAAAAAGATATCCAGACTAGACTAGCTGTTATCAAAGAAGCACAGGAAACTGAAGATAAGTAAAAAGAGCCGAGTGGCTCTTTTTACTTTTATTCTCCTTCAAAAGCATCTTTAATATGGTCAAAGAAGCCTTTTTTCTTTGGATTGACTTTTAAATCACCAGCAGCTGCGAATTCTTTAAGCGCTGCTTTTTGGCGTTCGTTCAAGCCTGTCGGTGTTACGACATTAACGGTAACGTATTGGTCACCAACTGCACCACCACGAAGGTTCGGAGCTCCCTTGCCACGTAGACGGAATTTCTTACCAGTCTGAGTTCCCTCTGGGATAACCAATTCAACATCGCCGTGAACAGTTGGGATATCCACTGTGTCACCAAGAGCCGCTTGGACAAAGTTGAGATTGAGATTATAGAAGATAGTGGTTCCTTCACGTTCAAACTTGTCGCTGGCTTCCACAGAAACCACTACATACAAGTCACCATAAGGTCCACCGTTAAATCCAGCTTCACCTTGACCGGCTAGGCGAATTTGTTGACCTGTTTCCACACCAGCAGGGATTTTGACATGTACACTATGAGCTTGTTTTTCATGCCCTGTTCCGTGACAAGTTGTACATGGATCTTTGATTTCTTTTCCGCGACCGTGACAGACATCACAGGTCACTTGACGACGCATCATACCAAGCGGAGTCTGCGTATCAACGTTAATGACACCAGCACCATGACAGCGTCCACAAGTGACTGGACTTGTTCCTGGCTTAGCACCTGAGCCATTACATGTACTACAGCTTGCTTCACGATTGTACTTAACCTCTTTTTCAGCTCCAAAAATAGCTTCTTCAAAGGTCAAATTCACACGGTATTGGAGGTCATCCCCCTGACGAGGAGCATTTGGATTGCGTGAAGCACCGCCTCCGCCGAAGAAACTTGAGAAGATATCTTCAAAACCACCGAAGCCTCCTGCCCCATCGAAACCGCCGAAACCACCAGCTCCACCAAAACCACCGTTGGCTCCAGCAGCACCGTATTGGTCATAGGCAGCACGTTTTTGGTCGTCACTCAAAGTCTCATAGGCTTCCTGAACTTCCTTGTACTTTTCCTCAGCACCAGGCTCCTTGTTGATATCTGGGTGATATTTTTTCGAAAGCTTACGATAAGCCTTTTTGATCTCGTCTGCCGAAGCGTTTTTTGACACCCCCAGACGATCATAAAATTCAGTATTGTTCATAATTCAAGATACAAAGGGCGTCAAACGGACACAGCCAAAATAGGGGTTTTGACGACGGACGCTTGCGTCCTAGAAAAAACTATCTTTTTGGCACAGTCCGTAGCCCGTGTTCAGTTACGAACACCCTTGTTCCTTTCTATTGATATTTTGAATCAAACCTCGATTTAGTCCGGGGTCAATTCCTGTATTTCATATTGATGAGACAAACCCCAAATAAATCAGGTTTAGACCCTTTTTATCGAAAAACAGAGGCTGGGTTGCAACCTCTGGATTTCTTCTTATACTCGCCTGATTTTCAAGCTCGGGATAAAATAGTCCACTGGACTATTTTATTTCTCCGTAAACTCTCCGTCTACGACGTCATCGCCTGCGTTTCCTGTTGCTTGTGCACCTTCTGCTCCTGCTTGAGCTTGTTGGGCTGCTGCAGCTTGTTCGTAGAGTTTAACAGCAAGTCCTTGAGCTTTTTCATTCAATGCTTCAAGTTTTGCTTTCATTTCGTCCAAGTTGTTGTCTTCTTGAGCTTTCTTAAGATCATCAAGGGCAGCTTGGGCAGCGTCACGTTCTGCGTCAAAACCTTTTCCTTCAGTTTCCTTGATAGTCTTTTCAGTCGCGAAGATAGCTTGGTCTACTTCGTTACGAAGGTCAACTTCTTCTTTACGTTTCTTATCTGCTTCAGCGTTTGCTTCTGCATCTTTCATCATGCGGTCGATTTCTTCGTCAGTCAAACCTGAGTTAGATTGGATCACAATAGTTTGTTCTTTTTGAGTTCCAAGATCTTTAGCCTTAACAGACACGATACCGTTCTTGTCGATATCAAATGTTACTTCGATTTGAGGAATTCCACGAGGTGCAGCTGGGATATCTGTCAATTGGAAACGTCCAAGAGTCTTGTTATCTGCTGCCATTGGGCGTTCACCTTGAAGAACATGGATATCAACGGCTGGTTGGTTGTCTGCAGCAGTTGAGAAGACTTGTGATTTAGATGTTGGAATTGTTGTGTTACGGTCGATGAGTTTTGTGAAGACACCACCCATTGTTTCGATACCAAGTGACAATGGTGTTACATCAAGAAGGACAACGTCTTTCACATCACCAGTAATCACACCACCTTGAATAGCAGCACCCATAGCAACTACTTCGTCAGGGTTTACTGATTTGTTTGGTTCTTTACCAGTTTCAGCTTTAACAGCTTCTACAACGGCTGGGATACGAGTTGAACCACCAACAAGGATAACTTCGTCAATTTCTGACAAGCTCAAACCTGCATCTGAAAGAGCTTGACGAACTGGAACTTTTGTACGTTCTACAAGGTCACGAGTCAAATCGTCAAATTTCGCACGAGTCAAAGTCATTTCCAAGTGAAGAGGTCCAGCCTCACCTGCAGTGATAAATGGCAAGCTGATTTGAGTTGAAGTCACACCAGAAAGGTCTTTCTTCGCTTTTTCAGCAGCATCTTTCAAACGTTGCATTGCCATCTTATCAGTAGACAAGTCAATACCGTTTTCTTTCTTGAATTCTGCTACCAAGTGGTCAATGATTTTTTGGTCAAAGTCATCACCACCAAGTTTGTTGTCCCCTGCAGTTGACAATACATCGAAGACACCGTCACCCAATTCAAGGATAGATACGTCGAATGTACCACCACCAAGGTCAAATACCAAGATTTTTTCTTCTTTATCAGTCTTGTCCAAACCGTAAGCAAGGGCTGCTGCTGTTGGTTCGTTGACAATACGTTCTACTTCAAGACCAGCGATTTTACCAGCGTCTTTAGTTGCTTGACGTTGAGCATCGTTGAAGTAAGCTGGAACTGTGATAACTGCTTTAGTTACTTTTTCACCAAGGTAGTCTTCAGCATAACCTTTCAAGTATTGAAGAATCATAGCTGAGATTTCTTGTGGAGTGTATTCTTTTCCGTTAGCAGAAACTTTTTCAGAAGTTCCCATTTTAGATTTGATAGAGATGACTGTATCTGGGTTTGTAACTGCTTGACGTTTTGCAGCGTCACCAACGATGATTTCTCCGTTTTTGAATGAGACTACAGATGGAGTTGTGCGGTTCCCTTCTGGGTTTGCGATGATTTTGCTTTCAGTTCCTTCAAGAACTGCAACTGCTGAGTTTGTTGTACCTAAGTCAATACCGATAATTTTAGACATGTGTTTTTCTCCTTAAATTTTATATTCTATTTTCTTTTTGATACTCTTCTTAAGTGGCGGCGCCGTCAGAGCTTGACTTCGTCAATCTCTTTGACTAAACTTTGAGCCTAAGGTCTCAAAGTTTGCGCAAATAGCGCCACGGCGAAGAGTATCGTCTTTGGTTCGCTTCGCTCACTATTGCAAAGCCAAATATATTTTATCTTTCTTCATAGTTTATTGTCGTTTCGGACAAATTTTGTCAAGTTTTCTAAACTAGTTATACACCACCACCATGGCTGGGCGTAGGATGCGGTCATGGAGTTTGTAGCCTTTTTGGAAAACCTGGGCGATGGTATCTGCTGGGTGTTCATCGTCTGCTGGGAGAGTTTGGATGGCCATATGATAGTTATGGTCAAATTCGCCATCAGCTGCGATTTCTTCGATTCCTTCTTCTTTCAAAGCGTGAATCAAGCTTTCTTGCACCATTTCCAAGCCCTTCTTCACATCATCTGTCAAACCTTCAACTGCGAGTGCACGCTCAAGGTTGTCCAAAGAAGGGAGAATCGCTTTTGCCAAGTCTTGGCTACGATAACGTTGCAAGTTTTGACGCTCTTCATTGGCACGGCGTTGGATATTTTGCATCTCTGCATGAGCGCGAAGGTATTTATTTTCGAACTCATCCGCACGTTCATTTGCCAAGTCCAACTCTGACTTTTCAGGAGTTGTTTCTTCTACCGTTTCCACAACTTCCTCTTCTTGGACTTCTTCTACTTCTTCATTTTTTATATCTTGGGCCATTTTCGCCTCCTTTAATGATTTCAATCTTAATGTACTTCGTAATGATTACTGCTGAGGTAGCGGTAAAAATCTGTCAACTTCATGGTCAAAACACGGTTGACCACATTGACTTGGTTGATTAGCTGTTGGTAATCCAGATTAACTGGACCGATAATGGCTAGAATTCCAACTCCCCGATAAGGAATGAGGAACTTACTACTAATCACCGCTAGATCAGCTAGACAGGACTCTTGACTGTCTGCAACACGGACGTTTTGCATCTGATCTTCACGCAACCCCTCACGAATCTCCAGAGCCACCTTTTGAGGTTGGTCAAAGAACTGATAGGCTGCTAGATTGGCAAAATTCAAGAGATTAACCTTGCCCGCCACCACAATGTTTTCGTTGAACATTTCCTTAAAGATATGTTCAAAGAGATCGATCACATTGTCCGTTGTTGTAAAGTAACGCTGGATAATCTGCGGAATCTCCGTCCGAATCTTGTAGTGAATATCTAGAACGGTGTGGCCGAGGAAACGTTCCTGAATGATGCTCTTCAGTTTCAGCAAATCCTCCTGCAAGAAGTTCCTTGGAATCAGAAACTGACTGGTAACCGTTCGTGACTCGTCTAGGGTAAATACTGCCAAGGCTGTATGTTGGCCCAAAACAACGATATCAAAGGCTGTCAAACGTTGCCTGCTCGGCTCAACATCCAATGCTACTACCGTACAGCCACTCAAGTCTGTCAGTAGGTTAGCAGCCTCTTGCAGAATATCCTCCAATTTGAAGAATTCCTGATCAAAGGCTTTGACAATCTCATATACCTCATTTTCAGCCAATCGGTCAAAATCCAGTGAGTGTTTCACATAGTACTGAAAACCAGCAACACTTGGCATCCGACCACTTGAAGTATGAGCTTTCTCAAGCAAACCTTGCTTTTCTAGAGCCGCCATGTCATTACGAATGGTTGCACTGCTAGAGTTAATAGACTCTTGCAAAGCTTTGGATCCGACAGGTTCGTGCGTTTTGGTAAAGATGTCAATAATCAGATTTAAAATATCCTGCTGACGCTCTGTAACCATCTCATCACTCCTTTCTGTCTGATCGATTAGCACTCGATACGCTCAAGTGCTAACTCATGATTCTATTATACACCCTTAAAAGAGAATGTCAAGACAAAAACTCAAAAAATTAGCACTCTTTTATCAAGAGTGCTAAAAATCAGTCTAAAGACCTAGAACCTTACTGTTTATCTACTCGGTATGCCCTTTTAAGTCTAAAAAAACCATAGATTAGATAAGAAATCATAAGAGCATATAAAACAAAAATAATGAAGAAAGACATAGAAAGATCTTCTCTAAACGAACTCATACAAACAACAAGACCGCCTGAGAAAGCAACTGTACATGAACGAAGTCTATTTCGCATAACTTCCCATCTGAGCCCCTTACTCATATAGACTTGATCCTCTGGAAGTAAATTAGAAGACGATTTACGAAGAATCGAACAAGAACCTGCTCCTATCAATTCCCAACCTCTATTTCTAAAATCTTGCAGTTCATACTTATACTTTTTAAGAAATCTAGAATCATAGATACAGTAGATGACATCGTCTGGTTGACATTGGTCAAAATAGAACAAACCAAAACGACTCGTTCTATACCTCCAACCTTTCAAATGCATCTCATGTAAATATTCTTCTTCCTTGTCCAAATCAACAATGGTGAAAATCCGAAATTCTACTCTGCTATTCATTTTCTTACTCCAAAATTAGAAAACATGCCTGGCGTTATTTATCAGATAATTCTTTCCACTTTTGAAACAATCTCCAAAAAATATAAGAAATCTGAATCGTATAAACTATTAATAAAGTACAGTGTATACTAGCAATCAAAAACATTTCCCAACTGAAAGAACTACCTCCAGTGACAGACTTTGAGAAAACCGGTAGTAAAGCTAAAAAGAGAAGCAAAATAGGAAGCATCCGCCTCGTTAAAATCCGTTTGACCATAGCTAACTTCCCGGCCGCATCATTATAAATTTCAAACTCGGCATCCGACTCAATTCCAGAACGAAGCTTTCTAAAGTAGGAAAACCCATTAAAGTCTGTAATATGCTCCCAGCCACAGTCTTTAAATAATTGTAAATAGGAGGCTCTCTCTGATTTTTTCATAGGATAAAAGTCCAACTGATAAGACACCTGCTCCGGTTGGCACTTTTCAAAAGTATACTTAACCGCAACTACTAAGTTAGAGTAGGTTACTTCCTTAAGTTTCCAGCCCTCAGCATGCCTTTTTCTAAGATATAAAGCCTCTCTATCATAATCCGCAATGGTAGCAATTCTATAAACAACCTTCTTTTCCATCATCTTCCCTCCAGACTGTTTCTATAGAGCCGTTCAATACGTTTCAATTCAATATCTAAGACTTTTCGTCCCAAGTCTGTAATCTGATAGATTTTACGTTTCTCCTCTTCTCGGACAAAGGAAATCAAACCATCCTTTTCCATCTTTGACAAGGTTCCATACATAGTCCCAGGACTAATCGAAACTTGCGAATCTGTCATCTCCTTGACCTTTTGCGTAATACTATAACCATGACCTTCCTTTTGCAGACAGAACAAGATATAAAAACCCGTTTCCGTCATCGGAAGATAAACTCGACGAATCTTATCCGTTAATTCCATTTATAGCCACCTCCTATCCAGTTCGATATATCGCACTTCGTTATATAAAATATATCACACCTCGATATAAAACACAAGAAAAAAGACCGCCCTCAGGCAATCTTTCTTCTTTATTAGTAAAGATCTAAATAATTATCAACTTCCCATTGCGAAACAAAGGTCGCATAGCTAGCCCACTCGATACGTTTCGCTTCAAGGAAGCTAGTGTAGATGTGCTCACCTAGGGCTGCCTTGACCACTTCATCTTCAGTCAAAGCTTTGAGGGCATTGTGGAGAGTTGATGGTAAGTCAGTAATTCCAGCTTCCTTACGCTCTTCAGCTGTCATGATGTAGATATTTTCTTCGATAGGAGCTGGTGCTTCAATTTTGTTTTCAATTCCGCTTAATCCAACTTCTAGAAGGACAGCCATAGCGATATATGGGTTTGCCATAGGGTCCACCGAACGCAACTCGAGACGAGTTCCCATACCACGTGAAGCTGGCACGCGCACAAGTGGCGAACGGTTACGACCAGCCCAAGCGATATAAACAGGTGCTTCATAACCTGGAACCAAACGTTTGTATGAGTTAACCGTTGGGTTCATGATGGCAGTATAGTTGTATGCATGTTTGATCAAACCACCAAGGAAATGGTAGGCCGTTTCTGACAACTGCATTCCTTTTGGATCATTTGGATCAAAGAAGGCATTGTTTCCTTCTGCATCAAACAAGGACATATTACAGTGCATACCTGATCCAGCAATACCAAATTTTGGTTTCGCCATAAAGGTTGCGTAAAGACCATGTTTGCGAGCAATGGTTTTAACAACAAGTTTAAAGATTTGAATCTTATCACAAGCACGGAGAACTTCATCGTACTTGAAGTCAATTTCATGCTGTCCAACCGCAACCTCGTGGTGACTCGCTTCTACTTCAAATCCCATTTTGGTCAAGACATTAACGATTTCACGACGTGTGTTGTCCGCAAGGTCAGTAGGCGCCAAATCAAAATAGCCACCTTTGTCATTCACTTCAAGGGTTGGGTCCCCATTTTCATCCAGTTTAAAGAGGAAGAACTCTGGCTCTGGACCAAGGTTAAAAGATTTGAATCCCGCTTCTTCCATGTGACGAAGAGCGCGTTTCAAATTGCCACGAGGGTCACCTGCAAAAGGTTCTCCTTCTGTTGTATAGACATCACAGATCAAACCTGCAACACTTCCATTTTCATCCCCCCAAGGGAAGACTGTCCATGTATCCAAGTCTGGATACAAGTACATATCTGACTCATTGATACGTACAAAACCTTCAATAGAAGATCCATCAAACATAGCCTTGTTTGACAAGACTTTATCTAACTGTTCATCTGTAGCAGGAATTTCGACGTTTTTCATGGTTCCCAAGATATCTGAAAACATGAGACGGATAAAGGTTACATTTTTTTCCTGAACTTCACGACGAATATCTGCAGCTGTGATTGGCATGTGCGTTCTCCTTAAATATGACTACTTGCGGTTCCTAACCGCGACCAAAAGGCGATCGTACTGAAGCAAAACGTCCCTGTTGGAGGAGTTCATTGTGAAGTGCACGACGCACCTCAGTTTGACTCACAGTTTTCTTGGACTTCGCCTCGCGTTCAGCATATTTTTTCTTAATCGCAGCAATATTATGACCTTCAGAGATATAATCTTTGATTTCAAGCAAACGATCCATGTCATTCAATGAATACATGCGACGGTTTCCTTCGTTTCGATCAGGTTTAATCAACTCTTGATCTTCATAATAACGAATCTGACGCGCCGAGAGATCGGTCAATTTCATAACACTGCCGATAGGAAAAACAGCCATATTTCGGCGAAATTCTCTTTCCTTCATTTACAATTTCCTTCTTTCTGTCTATTATAGTCTAAAAAAAGACAAACGTCAACGAATAATGTCATAAAATGTAACATTATTTTCTTTTTTTCTCCCAAAAGAGTTTCAGTTGCTCAATATCATAATTCACAAGGATTGCGACAAAAACTCCCATAAATGTTTCAAATACGCGCGCAAACACGTACAAAAATGTTTCTCCACTTGGTATTGATAGGGTAATAATCAACATAGCCGCTACACCACCAATAATTCCTGCCTTGTTGTTCATGGCAACATTTGTCATAATGGTTAACATGGTGCAAATTGGAACAACTAGTAAGGTTACCCAAAAGGCTCCATGAAATAAAGTGTTTAAGAGAAAAAAGACAAGGGCGTAAAACCCACCAATACTGTTGCCCAAGATACGCGAAGTTCCAAAATGGACACTCTTATCAAAACTCTCTCGTAGACTGAAGACCGCTGTTAACGCTCCAATTTGAAGCCCCTTCCAGCCAAAAAAACCAAAAATCAAGAGAACTAGAAAAACAGCAATCCCTGTTTTAAAGGTTCTCATTCCCAGTTTAAACTGTGACTTATCAAATTTATATTTTTTAAAATAACTCATAATCTCAACTTTCTATTTCCATTTTATCATAATTTGGGTGATTTTATGAGCAATAGTTGAGAGGAAGCGTTTTTATTTCGAGTAAAAGAAAAGAGGAACTTTCATCCCTCTCTTCTTTGATTTATTTATGAAATCTTATTTTTCTGTCAAGGCTGCAAGTCCTGGAAGAACTTTACCTTCTAGAAGCTCCATCGATGCTCCACCACCAGTAGAGATCCATGAGAACTTGTCTGCACGTCCGAGGTTGATTGCTGCGGCAGCTGAGTCACCACCACCGATGATTGATTTCACACCTGGTTGTTTCACGATCGCGTCCATGACACCGATTGTACCAGCTTGGAAGTCAGGGTTTTCAAATACACCCATAGGTCCGTTCCATACAACTGTTTTGGCACCAGTCAAGGCTTCGTCAAATTTAGCGATTGATTTTGGACCGATGTCAAGTCCAAGGAAACCTTCAGAAACAGCTTCACCTTCAGTATCACGAACTTCAGTGTAGCCTGCAAAAGCATTCGCTTCTTTTGAGTCAACTGGCAAGATCAATTTGCCGTTTGATTTTTCAAGAAGAGCTTTCGCCACATCCAATTTATCTTCTTCTACAAGTGAGTTACCGATTTCGATACCTTGTGCTTTGTAGAATGTGTAAGTCATCCCACCACCGATAAGGACTTTATCCGCTTTTTCAAGCAAGTTTTCGATAACACCAATCTTGTCAGAAACTTTTGAACCACCAAGGATGGCTACGAATGGACGTTCTGGAGCTTCAACTGCTTCTTGGATGTAGGCAATTTCATTTTCAAGAAGGAATCCAGCAACTGCTTTTTCAACGTTTGCTGAGATACCAACGTTAGATGCGTGTGCACGGTGAGCTGTACCGAATGCATCGTTTACGAAGATACCATCTCCAAGTGATGCCCAGTATTTACCAAGCTCAGGATCGTTTTTAGATTCTTTCTTGCCCTCAACATCTTCGTAACGAGTGTTTTCAACCAAGAGAACTTGTCCATCTTCAAGAGCGTTAACAGCTGCTTCCAATTCAGCACCACGAGTAACACCTGGGATGAAGACAACATCTTGACCCAATTTAGCAGCCAAGTCAACCGCTACAGGAGCAAGGGATTTGCCTTCTTTATCCGCTTCTTCTTTTACACGTCCAAGGTGAGAGAAGAGGATTGCACGTCCGCCTTGTTCAAGGATGTACTTGATCGTTGGAAGGGCAGCAGTGATACGGTTATCGTTAGTGATCACGCCATCTTTTACAGGTACGTTGAAGTCAACACGAACGAGAACTTTTTTCCCTTTCAATTCAACGTCTTTAACAGTCAATTTTGCCATTTGGAAAGACTCCTTTAAAAATTTTTACGAGACCATTATACCATATTTTAATCCATAAGGGAAAATTTTCACAAGTTTTCTGCCTGAAATGCTAAAAGAGAGACCGGAACCTTTCGTCCCAGACTCTCTTTTTTCATGTACCTTCTTTTTTACTTCTGTGAAGAAGGAAATTTTCAGACTGTTTTAGTCTTTCTTTTCTTTCTTTTTCCCTAGAGCTACAGCTACATACAAAAGATAACTGAGGGCACCTAGTCCAAGTAAGGCAAAGATAGGCAATAAGTTACTGCTCGTTCCAGTTTCTGCCTGACTAGCTACTTGTGCAGAGGCCGCTTCATCCGTCTTCTTATCAGATGGGGTAGCCGATTTATTTTCTTTTGGTGCGCTTGCAGTTTCTCCAGTTTCTTTCCGAGAAGTTTTTTCCTCTGCTTTCTTGCTGTCAGCAGATATTGCTGCTTGACTCGCTGGACTTTGAGCAGAGCTAGTCGCTTCTGAGACTGAGGCAGGATTTGTTTGTCCATTTCTGCCTTCTGAAAGGGAAATTGGTGTCACTACAACCGTAGGCTCTTGTGAACTTACTGCATCCGTCGGAGGTGTTGACTCTCCACTTGGTTCAGAATTTGGTTGAGTCGGAGTAACTGGCTCTTCTACTGGGCTTTCCCCTCGTGATGAGTCCTGAGAATTGTTATCCGGTTGCACTTGTGCCTGTGCAACTTTGGTTCCAACCAAGACAATTTCATCCACCGCTTGCGCCTGAACTTCTTTGCCAAGGAAACGGACAACTTCTTTGCCATCTACCACATCAATCAAGCCTACCAAAACTTCTCTACCAAGACTTCCAGCTTGAACAAGGCGCCGTTCCCCTTGAGGAAGCGTATCATCCTTACGCTCAACAGTACGGTATGGAACAGCTATCACATCCACTCGGGTTTGTTTTTCCTTCAAGTCTAAGAGGGCTGCTTTTAGTTCCAAGGCAGAAAGAAGGGGTTCCATTTCCTGAGCTCGTTTCGGTGTCAGAACCAATTGATCCAAAACGTTTTCAAGTGCACGAACACTATCGGTCGTATAGCGAGTCAAATCCTTTGGAAGTTTTGCCAGTTCTTTTTCAAGGATGCTGGCATTTCCTGGGAAGAAGTTCGCATTTTTGTCTGCAAAGGTCTTCAGCAAGTCTGTGACACGAGAGACATCGTAGGTAGCACTTGGATCATCTGCCCAAATCGCTACCATACTTCCGATCGTTGGAATCTCAACACCTTCCGCTTTTGGAACAGATCTAATCGGGGTTTTACCCATATTGGCAAGGGCTTTATCCAAGTTGTACAGGCCTTTATCTTCATGACCGAGGACATAATACCAAGCATCATTGGTATTTAGGATAGCGTGCCCCTTGTCAGCTAGATAGGCTGGAGATGCTACATTAAAGCCACTCCATCCACCCGTCCAGTAGGAAATAATGATATCTTTATCAAACTGTCCATAGGAACTATCTTCTTCGTAGTAGATACCGTCGTTAAAGGCCATCGGTTTTAAACCTTGTTCTTTAACAATGGCTGCAAGGTCGTTGACATAGGTTACAAAGCGATCGTAGCCTTTTTCTGGGAAGCCATATCCTGGCCATTTCTTATAGGCTTGGAGCGCACTCCATCCTGGTTCACCGATAGCATCATTAGCGTATTCGTCTGAACCAATGTTAAAGATTTCTACCTTACCAGAAAAGTACTGCGCATACTTCTTGATCAAAGCCTTTGTAAAGGCAACAGCTTCTGCATTCTCCAAATCAACGGTTCTAGCTGATTCTTTTTCTCCAAAGTAGTTAAAGTTTGCATCTTGAATGCCCAACTCCTTCATGGCTACTAAAATAGCGTCCATATGTCCAGGGCTGTTGATAACTGGAATAACTCCGATATGTTTAGACTTGGCATAGGCCAAAATATCATCCATTTCAGCCTTGGTCAATGCGTTTCCATTTGGATCCTTGTAGTAGGCATCATTTCCTGCTTGGAGGGCTTTCTTAACGGCATCGCTGGCATACTCTTTGCCATTAACCGTCAAGGATAGGTCATCTAGAAGGAAGCGGAGGCCTTCATTTCCCAAAGCTAGATGTAAATCTGTGTAGCCATAAGTCGCCAGCTGATCGATCAATTCCTTGATTTGACTCGCTGCAAAATACTTGCGACCAGCATCCAGTGAAACAACACGTTTTTTCGCCAGACTTTCATCCACTTGTGGTTGAACTTGTTCAGAATCGATTGCTTTCAATTGAAGACGGGCTTCTTTTAAGCGTTGTGTAAGACTGTCGATTTCGCCTTGTTGGGTTCGAGTAGAATCCTTGACTAGGGCTTCTACATCTGCTAAAACAGCTTTGAGTTTCTTCACGCTGCTTTCTGTGTAGAGACTTAAATCACTTGGAAGGACGGCTTCTTCCTTCAACAAGCCACTATAGTCTGCCTTAAAGTAAGGAGCATTCTTGTCTGCAAAAGCCTTGAGCAATTTGGCCACGTGGAGTTTTGAATAATGAAGTTCTGGTTTGTCAGCCCAGATACCGATTACACTACCTGCAATTGGTATTTCTTTTCCATTTGCTTTTGGAACGTTAGCCAGTGGTGTTTTTTGGATACCGTCTAAGCCCTGATTAAGATTATAATAACCTTGATTTGCATTGTAACGTCCCAAAACAAAGTACCAGGCATCATTGGTATTAAAGATGGTGTGTCCTTTTTGGGCCAAATAATCTGGAGAAGCAACATCAAATCCACTCCATCCAGCAGTCCAGTAGGAAACAATGATATCCTTGTCAAACTCTCCAAAACTACTGTCTTCATTGTAGTAGATGCCATCATTAAAGGCCATTGGTTTGAGTTGGTATTTCTTAACAATAGCTGCTAAATCATTGGCATAGGTTAAGAATTTATCGTAGCCTTTTTGTGGCAACCAATCCGCATCTGGCCATTTCTTGTAGGCCTGCAATTGGGACCAACCTGGCGAATCAAAGACATCATTGGCATATTCATCCAAACCAATATTAAAGATGTCGGTTTTACCAGAGAAGTAACTTGCATATTTTTCAATCAACTGCTTGGTGAAGGAGATGGCTTGATCACTATAAAGATTCACCGTACGTTTTGAGGTCTTATCACCATAGGTAAAGCTTGGGTTTTCAATTCCTAACTCTTCCATAGCATGAAGAATTGCATCCATGTGCCCTGGGCTATCGATGACTGGAATAATGCCGATATTCTTCTCCTTGGCATAGCGAATGACTTCGTTCATTTCATCCTGGGTCAAGAAGTTTCCATTTGGATCATTATAGTAAGAATTATTTCCTTTTTGAAGAGCTTCTTTAACTGCTTGACTGGAATACCCATCAATCGCCATATCATCCAGTAGGAAACGCAGGGCGTCATTTCCAAGCGCTAATTGGAGGTCTGTGTAGCCGTATTGGGCTAACTGGTCCACCAATTCCTTGATTTGAGCAACAGAGAAGTATTTTCTACCCGCATCCAAAGAGACAACTTTTCGAAGCTCTGTTCGCTCATCTTCTTGTTGGGCGTCTGGATTTTCCTTAAAGACCGCTAATTGGGCTTTGAGGGCTTCAATACTAGTCTTGAATTCTTTTGGCGTAACACCTTCTTTAGCCAAGACTTCTTTGGCCTCACTTAAGAGAGTACTCAACTGAGTAGCCAATTTATGACTTGGGTGTTTTTCAATCAATTGACTGGTTTCTGTCACAAGAGCTTGGAGTTGCTCTTCCTCTTGCTTATACAGAGTGCCACCATCTAGGGAACTGATGGCTTGGCTCAGGTCATTCAAAGCCTTATTGATGGCTTCTTGAGTTATATCTTCCGAACCAAGAAGGGTTACGGAGGCTTTCACGGCATCTTTAAATTGCTGTTTAGCTTCCTTGCTAGCAAAGGTATAGACTGGTTTTTTGAGACTATGACGTGCCTCTTCTAGGCGTTGTCTCAAGTATTCATCATTGAGTGCCGGCGGTAGAGAAACGATGACATCCAGTTCGATCGGCTGGTCCTTAAAGGATAGGGAAACTTTTTGACGACCAAATTGATTCTTGTCATAGCCTGTCAAGCTATCCTTGATTTCGTCCAAGGAATGGCGCTCAACACTGCCATCATCGTAACGAACTTTAAAGAGCCCCTTGGAAAGGTTGAGGTCTTCTCCAACAACATAGCTCACTTTTGGTTGTTTGAGCAGATCTAGTTGTACCACTTTTTTAGGTCCCATTTCCGCTTCACTAGCTACCCGAATGGTGACTGGGCTTGCAATCTCATGACCTAAATAAGAGAAGTGTAAGACTTGTTCTCCCAGTTTCTGCGCATCATAGCCTGAAACACTAATAGCAGGATTGCTGAGATGGATCAATTCGTCTTCTCGATCACCTGCATAGCGAATCCGAACCAGACCATCTGAAAGATTCAAAATATCCCCTGTGCGATAGAGAACTTTCTCAGGAGCAGACTCGAGGGTAACAGACTGGATGACTTTTTGAGCTTCTGGAACTGCAACAGTTAGGATGTTACTGAGTTCTTTGCCTTTTAGAGCCGTACGGTAATAGAGTCGGGCTGGTTTTTGAGCGAAGGACAAAGGTAGACTAGACAGAGCACCAGCATCGGTTGCAGTCAGTTGAGCAATTTCATGCTCTGCTTTAGCATCACTGTAAACGTGAATGGTCGCGCCAGCAGGGACATCTTTAAATCCTAATTGAACATGAGCTTGGTCTAAACTTCTCGCAGACACCTGATCCATCGGGATATTTGGAGATTCTAGATCTTCGCTTTCGTACATTTTCCAGTTGTAAATCCGAATGGCCTTCCAAGGAGTCCCATTATCTGACACCAGTACATCTAAGCGCCAATCTTGAGCAGTAATAGCTTGATCTAGTGTCACATCTGTCACGTGCTCACTATTGTCTCGGATAGATTTAGCCAGTTTCCACTGTCCATCTTGATCCTTGTAGTACAAATCAAAGTCTTTGGTATTCATCAAACCATCATTGACAGATTCCCCACCAGCACCAGCATGGTCCATAACCCAACGTTTAATAGTGCGAGGCTTGGTTAAGCGAATATCAACACTACCACTCAATTGGTCACTAGACCACTTGTCAGACAAGCTGGTAATCGTACCTGTCAACATACCATCAATACTTTCGCTACCCCCATCTCGGAAAGTAGAGTTTAAAACTTGGGCTCCCAAGACGACATTTTCAGCTGCAGCAGCTGGTTTTGTGGTGTCTTCAACTGTCATTCCCCAGTCAAAATCAACCAGAGTTCCTTCTGAACGAAGACCATTTTTCCCAACTGTTACAACTTTCAAGGTCTGTTTAGTCCCTTTTTGGTTTGCATCTCGAGATAGGTTTGGCACATAGATATTGGTATTGGATGAACCAGTAAGAAGTTTCCATTCATCGCCATTTTTGGCATAAACTTCATAATAATCCGCCGCTTGGTCACCCTTAAAGCGAAGAACAGCTTCGGCTTCTTGCGCATTTTGCAATTTTTGTGCTAGAACTTGAAGCTCTTGTGGTTTGGCAGGCGCTTGATTCTGGTCTGAAATGCTTAATTCACCTAGATTAAAGTGGTAGCCGTCTGCCTTTTCACTGTTTGCAAAGGCCAGTTTAATGCCATAGATGGTTTTTCCAGATAGTTCTGATAAGTCAAAACTATTGACCGTCCAATCATCTGAAACTTCTAGTTTTTTCCAATTATTCAGATCGTCATAACTATAATCCTTGCTGGTGGAGACTGCGATATAGACATCTGCCCCTTTTCCACCTCTGTGAGCAACCTTTAACTTACTGCCTTCTTTGACCTCAATTTTTGTTGAGTACAAATTAACATCTTGGATGGTCTTGGCTGCTAAATTCCCCTTAAAGGAGAGAGAAGTGCCCCCATTGTAGGCGTCATCAAAATCGTAACCGGCCTGTAAGCGCTCCTTATTCGAACGACCCCACCAGCGCCAGGTTGGTAGAACTCCTGCAACGGAACGGTAATTCCATTCACTATCCTTGGCTACCTTACCGTCGACAAACCATTTTTTTCCGTGCCCAGTATTAAAGGAAGTGCTAAAGGTGCTTCCTACAATCGGTGTTCGGTCTGCAATCAGATTGGCAATCCCGTACCAATCCTTGTCTTTTGGTTTTTGTTTGCTTGGATCCCCTTGATAGCCTGTCCAGAAAATATTTTCATGATCGTGGTAAGCATCTCCTGTCTTGCCCATCCCTGTAATGGTATCAGGGGCAAACAAGCCCAAGGATAAACGGAGTTTGCCATTTTCATCAAAAAGAGCATCCCAGTTTACTTTGGTATTATAAGAACCCCCTTTTTGCAATTCCAAACCAGCCATAACATCAAATGGACTTCTGCCAACATATTCTGTCCAATCGATCGTAGCATCATTTTTATCCTGGTTCCAGTTGAAGTTAGCAAAGAAGAAATCAGCTGGTACTTGACCATCCTCACCTTGGAGGTATTCTTTATTCCACTTACCAACACCATCCATGTGGTAACGACCACCGCCATAGCTAAGCGCGTCGTACCATGACCACTTGAAATCAATTCCTTTTTCAGCAGCGTATTTTTTAGCATCCAGCATGAATTCTCGCATTTGAATTCCCTTGCCATCGACTAACTCGCCATCTGTTTCTTCATTGATAAAGTAACCATCATATCCATAGTAATGAGCCAAATCGACCAATTTACGAGCAACTGGATAATGTCCGTTTTCATCCTGCTGCAAGGATTCTAAGAGGCGCTCTTGATCTTTGAGATTGTCTCCCCAGTTGTAAAAGAGGGTTCCATAAACCGGGACACCATTTCTGTGAGCAGAGTCAATCACGTCCGGTGTTGGAACTAAACCTTCCCAGAAAACCATCGAATCCAAGTATTGCCAATAATCAAAGGCATAGGCCTTAAATTCTTCTCCCCCAACGGAGGCATGGTCTTTGGCCTTGGAATTGGTATTTGATAGCGCTTGAACTTTTGCCTTGGTAGAAGCCTTCTCGTTAATGACGTGACCTTGGTGCCGCTCTTTTAAGGCAACGGACGCACGGTTAATAGCATCATCAGTTCGTTCACCCGGTTGCCAAGCCAACAATTCCTTCCAGGTATCAAACTTAATTTCCTTTGGTTTTAAGCTGGTTTCAGTCTTTTCTGGAACATCGGACAAGACTTTGCTTGGAGTTGCTTCTCGCTCCCTTCCTTGAACCGAGATGCCTGCCTCTTTTGTGGTTGATGTCACCTCAGAAATTGTGTCCTCTTCTTTTACAGCTTGATTTTCAGAGGTCTTGCTTTCTACTTTTGCTAGCGCTTCCCCTGAAATATTCGCTTCCTCCTTGACAGCTACTGGCGCTTCTGCTTTCTTCTCTTCTAAGGTTACTTGAGGGGAAACTACCGAACTTGCCTGTTCCGCTACTGCTTCCTTTGTCACTTGAACGGAATCTTGAGGAGCCGTCTTTTCAAGAGCCGGCACTTCCTCTTTAGCTACCGTTTCAGGGCTGGTTTCTGCTAAAACTTGATTGTCACGAACAGTCTCATCCTCCTTTTGCTCCCCTGTAGGATGAGCAAGTGCCACACTTGCCTCTTGGTTGGCTATCTCTACTTGATTCGCCAATACTGGTGAAGCAAATAAAAAAGAACCAATCATCAAGGAACAAGCACCAACACTAAGCTTGCGAATACTATAGCGACAACGTCTTTCAAAAATAGAGTTTTTCATATTCCTCTCCTTTAAAAATGTATCATGTTTCACACTTAAAGCAGAACTAATACTCAATGAAAATCAAAGAGCAAACTAGGAAGCTAGCCATAGACAGTACTTGAGTACGGCAAGGTGAAGCTGACGTGGTTTGAATTTGATTTTCGAAGAGTATAAGACTCATGAATCCTTTTTGGTCAGGTGTCAGTGAGCTTGTTTGCCAGGTGCTAACTTCCCTTTTATAGAAAGGGTTTCCACAAGCTCTATTGTACAAAGTTTTAGAAAGCGCTTCAATCTTTTTTTCAAAGTCCTTTAAATTGATGAAAAAAAGGTATACAGAGGTTAATAATGGAAATTTTTTTAAAAATTTCACTCCAAATACTTGTCGAAAATGACTTGAAGCATTAAAATAGAAATGGAAATTTTTCATAGATTTTTGGGAGGTTAGAGCCATGACAATTAATTGGCAGGAAATCTTATTTCAGTTTTTAGGAGGCTTGGGGCTCTTTTTATACAGCATCAAAACCATGGGAGACGGTTTACAACAAGCTGCTGGAGATCGCCTTCGTTTTTACATTGACAAGTACACTAGCAATCCCTTTTTAGGCGTTCTAGTCGGAATTGTCGTAACTGCTCTCATTCAGTCAAGTACAGGAGTTACAGTCATCACAGTTGGGCTGGTCAGCGCTAGTCTTCTCACTCTTCGACAGGCTATCGGCATTATTATGGGCGCCAATATCGGGACCACTGTTACTTCTTTTATCATCGGTTTCAAGCTTGGCGAGTATGCTTTACCCTTGATTTTCCTTGGAACCATGTTGCTATTCTTTACTAAAAACAGAACAGCAAATAATATCGGGCGCATCCTGTTTGGAGTCGGGTGAATCTTCTACGCCCTGAATCTGATCAGTGCTGGCATGAGCCCCCTCAAGGACCTTCCGCAATTTAAGGAATACATGATCACTCTGGGACAAAATCCGATTTTAGGAGTTTTGACCGGTGCAGTCATTACTGTCCTCATACAGGCCTCTTCTGCAACTATCGGGATTCTACAAGGCCTCTATGCAGGTGGGTTCCTTGACCTTAAAGGTTCACTACCAGTTCTCTTTGGAGACAATATTGGGACAACCCTAACCGTTATCATTGCGGCAACTGGAGCTAACATCTCCGCTAAACGTGTTGCGGCAACCCACGTTACCTTTAACGTTTTAGGAACCATCCTTTGCTTAATCTTGTTAGACCCCTTCACTGCTATGATTGAGTACTTCCAAACACTCCTTCACCTCTCACCTGAGATGACGATTGCCTTTTCTCATGGAGCCTTTAACGTCACTAACACAATCGTCCAATTTCCATTTATTGGTGCCTTGGCTTACTTTGTTACGAAACTCATTCCTGGTGAAGATGAGGTGGTTAAATACGAACCCCTTTACCTGGACCAATACCTCATCAAACAAGCCCCTTCAATCGCTCTTGGAAACGCCAAAAAAGAACTCCTTCACTTGGGGAATTATGCTGCTAGTGCCTTTGATTTGGCCTATGATTACATTCTCTACACCGATGAAAAAGTCGGACAAAAAGGTCACAAGACGGAGGAAGCTATCAATACTATCGACGAAGAACTCACCCACTACCTCATTCAACTATCCAGCGAGCCCCTAAGCCCAAAAGAAAGTGAGATTTTAACCAACGTACTCGATTCGTCTCGAGATTTGGAACGGATTGGGGACCACGCAGAAGGATTGCTCAACCTAACAGACTACCTCCAACGTAAGAATGTTCAATTTTCTGAAGCTGCTTTAGAGGAATTAGCTGAGATTTATCAAGCAACAACTGCATTTATCAAGGATGCCCTTGATAGTGTGGAAAACAATGATATTGAAAAAGCTCAAAGTCTGATTGAACGCCATAAAGAAATCAACAATATGGAACGCGTTCTCAGAAAGACCCACATCAAACGCCTTAACAGAGGTGAGTGTTCTACACAAGCTGGGGTCAACTTCATCGACATCATTTCCCACTACACCCGTGTATCTGACCACGCCATGAACCTTGCTGAAAAGGTCATCGCTGAACAAATTTAATAAGTCATAAGCCACCTTTGCTTGGGTGGCTTTTTCGTTTCCTCATTAAGGAATTATTTTCTAGCATATAGAAAAATGCTTTGATCCACAATGGAATCAAAGCATCTTAAAGAGTTCTCCGTACATAAGCGCAGAAGCTGCGGTTCCTCTGTACTTGGCTTCTTCTCTTTTGATAAAGCGAGCCAAGTTGATCAATTCAGGTGCTGGGTGTTTGGGATTGATGAGCAATTCACGATTGACAAGTCCTGAGAGACGAACTGCTAATAATTGCTCATTTGTAGCAGGCAGTTTTTTAGCAGTCTCTAGGAGAGCAGCAACTAAATCTTCACTCAAATCATGGCGAGCATGATTGTAAAGATCTTTTATAAGGTTTTCTAGATTTGCTTCTGCCATCCGGCACCTCCCTTATGTTTAATAATGTTTAATCAAATCAACCGTTGAACGATCCAATTTTTTCACCAAGGCTTGCAAGAAAGCTTGGGCTTCTAGGAAGTCATCCATCGCATAGAGGGTTTGGTGAGAATGGATATAACGAGCGCAGACACCGATAGTTGTGGATGGGACACCACCATTTTTCAGATGAGCCGCTCCAGCGTCTGTTCCGCCTTTTCCACAGTAGTATTGGTACTTGATGCCAGCTTCTTCAGCCGTTGTCAAAAGGAAATCTTTCATCCCTGGGAGAAGCAAGTGACCTGGATCGTAGAAACGAATCAAGGTTCCATCTCCAATCTTGCCTTGACCACCGTAGACATCACCTGCTGGCGAGCAGTCAACTGCCAGAAAAACTTCTGGGTCAAACTTAGTTGTAGAAGTATGGGCACCACGCAGACCAACTTCTTCTTGGACGTTAGAGCCAAGATAGAGTTCATTTCCCAGTTTTTGACCTGACAAGGCTTCTGCTAGCTCACTAACCATAAGAACACCGTAGCGGTTGTCCCAAGCTTTTGAGATGATATTTTTTTCATTGGCTGTCAAGATAGCAGAACTATCTGGGACAATAGTGTCACCCGGACGGATGCCAAATCTTTCTGCCTCTGCCTTGTCCGCAAACCCACCATCAAAAACGATATCGGCAATGGCTGGCATGCTTGGTCCACCTGTTCCACGTGTCAAATGTGGCGGAACAGAACCTGAGATCACAGGAATTTCACGACCGTCACGCGTAAAAAGTTTAAAGCGTTGACTGCTGACCACCATAGGGTTCCAACCACCGATTTCAACGACACGGAAGGTACCGTCTGGCTTAATCTCGCTGACCATAAAACCAACTTCATCCATGTGAGAAGCGACCAAAACACGCGGTGCATCCGCAGCTTCTGAATGCTTGATCCCAAAAATACCACCCAAGCCATCTGTCACCACTTCATCCACGTGCGGTGTCAATTTTTCACGAAGATAAGCACGGACAGGTGCTTCATGACCTGAGATCGCAGCAAGTTCTGTTACTTCTTTGATTTTTGAAAATAATGTTGTCATTTCAGTTCCTTCTTTCTTTCATCCATTTTACCACTTTTTATAGGAGAAGGATAGTGGGAAGGTGGATTTCTAAAGTAGTGTCTTAGTCTTACTGTATCTTAGAAAAAAATCGTATTCGCTTGCTTGTGTGGTAAAATCTAAGAAATATTCCAAGATTAACCAAAATCTTAATTTCCAAACAAAAAATAATCCATCACTATATTCGTTCAGTTTTTCATGAAAATTACAGAAAATAGTTGACTTTCCCTTCTTCTTTCTTTAAAATAGTACAAAACTAGGAGAAGGAAAAAATCATGACAAAAACAATTCTTGTTACAGGTGGAGCTGGGTACATTGGCTCACATACCGTTAAAGCTCTTTTAAATGCTGGTTACCAAGTGCATGTCCTCGATAATCTCTCTACAGGAAATCATTCGGCTGTGGATAGTCGTGCTAGCTTTAAACAACTAGATGTTTATGATGCTAGTACTCTAAAAGCTTACTTGGAAGAAAATAAGATTGATGCTGTTCTGCATTGCGCAGGTGAAATTGTCGTGAGCGAAAGTATTGAAAATCCAAGTAAATACTTCACTGCCAATGTTGCTGGTATGAACCACTTTCTCAAAGTCCTATCTGAAGTTGGCATTCAAAAATTTATGTTCTCTTCAACCGCTTCTCTCTATGGTAATAACTGTATTGACAAGCCAGCGACTGAAGATACTCTGCTCGACCCTGTCAACCCTTATGCAGAGACAAAACTGATGGGCGAACGAATGATTTACTGGATGGCCAATCGCTACGACTGGAAATATGTCATTTTCCGTTACTTTAATGTAGCTGGGGCTGAAATGGATGCTTCAAACGGTCTGCGAGTGAAAAATCCAACTCATATCATTCCCAACATCAACAAGACCGCATTGGGACAAAATGATAGCCTAAAAATATTTGGAGATGACTACGATACACGTGACGGTTCATGTATTCGGGATTACATTCATGTCTTGGACCTTGCACAGGCCCATGTTAAAGGAATGAACTACCTCTTTCAAGAAGACAGTTCTTCTCAAATCTTTAACCTAGGAACTGAAAAAGGATATACCGTCAAAGAAATCTTTAAAACTGCTGAAGAATTACTGAATCAAAAAATACCACACGAAATTGTTGCTCGCCGTGCTGGTGACCCAGCTAGCGTCCTAGCAGACGCATCAAAAGCTAAAAAATATCTTGATTGGAAGGCTAGCTACTCCCTCGAAGATATTATTTTATCAGATTATCGTTGGCGTGTTAAAGAAGGCAAAAACATTTTAGAATAGGAAAACAGAGGAGAAGGTCCTGGTACTCTCTCCTTGTTTTATTTATTAAATTGTCAGAAAATTTATTGACAGATTAAATAAATCATGTTACAGTAATATCCGCAGGTATCTTTCGGTACCAAATCTATTTGAAAGGACGGGGTATGAAACTTTCTCATTATTTAATTGGCTTACTTCTAGTCCTGGTCTTTCTCTCTATTAGCATTGGAACCAGTGATTTTTCATGGGGAAAGCTTTTTGCTCTGGATCATGAAACTTGGCTCCTCTTTCAAGAGTCACGCCTTCCAAGAACGATTAGTATTCTCCTAACTGCCTCTAGTATGAGTATGGCAGGGCTCCTCATGCAAACCATCACCCAAAATCAGTTTGCTGCTCCGAGTACAGTTGGGACCACTGAAGCCGCTAAACTAGGAATGGTATTGAGCCTCTTTGTCTTTCCGTCGGCTAGTCTGACCCAAAAGATGCTCTTCGCTTTTATTTCATCCATCGTATTCACCCTCTTCTTCCTAGCCTTTATGACCATTTTTACTGTAAAGGAAAGATGGATGTTGCCTCTTATTGGGATCATCTATAGCGGGATTATCGGTTCTGTGACAGAAGTTATCGCCTACCGTTTCAATCTGGTTCAGAGTATGACTGCCTGGACCCAGGGCTCCTTCTCCATGATTCAGACTCATCAGTATGAATGGCTCTTTTTAGGTCTCATTATCCTGATAGCCGTTTGGAAATTATCCCAAACTTTTACCATCATGAATCTAGGAAAAGAAACTAGCGAAAGTTTGGGGATTTCCTACTCCCTACTTGAAAAACTGGCCCTCTTTCTGGTGGCGCTAACGACTAGTGTCACCATGATTACCGTGGGTGGCTTGCCATTTCTCGGGGTCATCGTTCCCAATCTTGTTCGCAAGCGTTATGGAGATAATTTGAGTCAAACCAAACTCATGGTCGCACTGGTCGGTGCCAATCTGGTCCTAGCCTGCGACATCCTCTCTCGAGTCTTGATTCGACCCTATGAGCTATCTGTCAGTCTCTTGCTAGGAATCATCGGTAGCCTCATCTTTATCCTACTTCTCTGGAGAGGGGGACGAAAAGATGCAGTTTAAAAGCAAACATACCAAACTCTTCTGCCTTCTCATTATTCTGGCCATCGGAGCTTGTCTCCTCTATTTTTGGCCCATCACCCACCTGTCTGCCTTTGCTTGGAAGTTGCGTTCCCAAAAGATTATCGTTTATCTCTTGGTAGCTATCGCAACTGGGATTTCGACCATTAGTTTTCAAACCCTGACGGAAAATCGTTTCCTGACTCCTAGTATTTTAGGAATCGAATCCTTCTACGTCCTACTACAAACCCTACTACTGGTTTTTGAAAGCAAGTTTCTTCAACTTGGCAAGTCCCCTATCTTAGAATTCCTAGTCTTACTTCTTGTCCAATCCCTCTTCTTTCTCGCCTTACAAGGCTACTTGAAGACACTGATGAAACAAGATCTGGTCTTTATCCTGCTGATTTGTCTAGCCCTCGGAAGTCTCTTTCGAAATATCAGTACCTTCCTTCAGGTCTTGATGGATCCAAACGAATACGATAAACTGCAAAACAGTCTTTTTGCCTCCTTTCAACATCTCAACACTTCCATCCTAGCCATCGGTTCTCTGATTATCCTTGCTTTGACCATCTTTTTCTTTCGGAAAGCAGTCATTCTGGATGTCTTGCACCTACAAAGAGAAACGGCTCAGATATTGGGACTCGATGTTGAAAAAGAACAGAAAGAACTCCTCTGGGGCATCGTGCTTTTGACCTCAACGGCCACTGCCTTGGTAGGGCCTATGGCCTTCTTCGGCTTTATGCTGGCTAACCTCACCTACCTGATTGTCAAAGACTATCGGCACAAGTTACTCTTTATCGTAGCCATTCTGGTTGGATTTATTAGCTTAACCTTGGGGCAGGCCCTGATTGAACGAGTCTTTGCACTGGAAATTCGCATCAGCATGATCATCGAGAGCGTAGGTGGTCTCTTATTCTTTATCTTACTATACAGGAGGGCGCGTCAGTGAAACTGGAAAACATTGACAAATCCATTCAAAAACAGGATATTTTGCAAGGCATTTCGCTTGAAGTCAGTCCTCAGAAACTGACAGCCTTCATTGGTCCAAATGGTGCTGGAAAATCAACTCTCCTCTCCATCATGAGCAGACTGAGCAAGAAAGATCAGGGAATTCTCAGTATCAAAGGCCGTGAAATCGAGAGCTGGAATTCGCAAGAACTGGCTCAAGAACTGACTATCCTAAAGCAGAAAATCAATTACCAAGCCAAATTGACTGTTGAAGAACTGGTTAGTTTTGGACGTTTTCCCTATAGTCGAGGTCGACTGAGACCAGAAGATTGGGAAAAAATCCGAGAAACTATGGACTATTTAGAACTGACCAACTTAAAAGACCGCTACATCGATAGCCTGTCTGGAGGCCAGCTCCAGCGGGTCTTTATCGCTATGGTACTGGCCCAGGATACAGACTTTATCTTGCTGGACGAACCACTCAACAATCTCGACATCAAACAAAGCGTCAGTATGATGCAGATTCTTCGGAGACTGGTGGAAGAACTCGGCAAGACCATTATCATCGTCCTCCACGATATCAACATGGCCAGTCAGTATGCAGATGAAATTGTCGCCTTCAAGGACGGTCAAGTCTTTAGCAAGGGAAGAACAGATCAAATCATGCAGGCTGACCTGCTCAGTCAACTCTATGAGATTCCCATCACGCTAGCTGATATCAATGGCAAAAAGATCTGTATCTATAGCTAGTAACATAGAAACTCAAGTTAGAGAACCTTCAGTCTCTTAGTCAATAAAACCTAGAGACTCCCTACATCGTTATCATATTTTAAAAAGGAGAAATCATGAAAACATCCCTTAAATTTTATCTCACTGCCCTAGCGGCCAGCTTCTTGCTCCTACTTGGTGCATGTAGTACAAACTCAAGCACTAGTAAGACGGAGTCAAGTAGCTCTGCTCCAACAGAGGTAACCATTAAAAGTTCACTAGGTGTAGTCACACTTTCAAAAGTCCCTGAAAAGATTGTGACCTTTGACCTCGGTGCTGCGGATACTATTCGCGCTTTAGGTTTTGAAAAGAATATCGTCGGAATGCCTACAAAAACTGTTCCGACTTATCTTAAAGACCTAGCTGGAAAAGTTAAAAATGTTGGTTCTATGGTTGAGCCAGACCTAGAAGCCCTTGCTGCTCTTGAACCAGACCTAATTATCGCTTCACCACGTACCCAAAAATTCGTAGATAAGTTCAACGAAATCGCTCCGACTGTTCTCTTCCAAGCAGGCAAAGATGACTACTGGACTTCTACCAAGGCAAATATCGAATCCTTAGCAAGTGCCTTCGGTGAAACAGGCACACAGAAAGCCAAGGAAGAATTGGCCAAGCTAGACAAGAGCATACAAGAAGTCGCTACTAAAAATGAAAGCTCTGACAAAAAAGCCCTTGCCATCCTCCTCAACGAAGGAAAAATGGCAGCCTTTGGTGCCCAATCTCGTTTCTCTTTCTTGTACCAAACCTTGAAATTCAAACCAACTGATACAAAATTTGAAGATTCTCGCCACGGACAAGAAGTCAGCTTTGAAAGTGTCAAAGAAATCAATCCTGACATTCTCTTTGTCATCAACCGTACCCTTGCCATCGGTGGGGACAACTCAAGCAACGACGGCGTCCTAGAAAATGCCCTCATCGCTGAAACACCTGCCGCTAAAAACGGTAAGATTATCCAACTGACACCAGATCTCTGGTATCTAAGCGGAGGCGGACTTGAATCAACAAAACTCATGATTGAAGACGCACAAAAAGCCTTGAAATAAGCTACTTTAAACTCAATCACATCTTTACATGATAAAACGCATCCTATCAAGCTCACTCAAACCTGATAGGATGCGTTTTTATCATTTTGAAATCTGTTTGTCCAACCTCATTCCCCTTCTTGATTCCGCTTGAGTAAAAAGTGGTCTGGGACGGGGTCCTTACCTGTTTTCGACCAGGGATGGCAACGTAAAATCCGAGCCAAGCCCATCAAGACACCCTTGAAGCCATGTTTTTCAATAGCCTCAATCATGTAGTTGGAACAAGTCGGCTCAAAGCGACAAGAGGGTGGAAAGGCTGGGGAGATAAAACGTTGGTAAAAGCGCACAGGCGCTATTAAAATTCGTTTCATTATTTCTTGGTTACAGCCATGGTGTGTAGTTGGCTGATTTCTTTTTTATTAAGACGACGGGATTCTCCTGGACGAAGACCTGTCAAGTCTAGATGTCCGAAACGAGTCCGTGATAACTTGTCCACTTGAAGACCGACAGCTTCAAACATCTTTTTAACCTGGTGGTTACGCCCTTCATGGATGGTCAACTGCACCACAGAGCGGTTTTTAACTGGGTCCACTTTGAGAATCTCATAGACAGCTGGTTTGGTTTTCTTGCCATCAATCTCAAGTCCACGGGTCAAGGGACGAAGATTGTCCTTATTGGCCACACCTTTAACACGCGCGACATAAACCTTGTCAATCTCATTACGAGGGTGAATCATTTCATCTGTAAAATCCCCGTCATTGGTCAAAATCAAAACACCGGATGTATCCCAGTCCAAACGTCCCACAGGGTAGATACGCTCTTTGACATTGGGCAAGAGGTCGACAACCGTCTTGCGGCCCTTGTCATCTGTCACACTGGAAATGACACCGCGTGGTTTGTTAAGCAGATAGTAGACCTTTTCTTCGTTGTAGATAGGTTGCCCTTCAACTTCGACCTTGTCGCCTGACTTGATAGTGATTGCTAGTTCACGTACCACTTGGCCGTTAACCGTCACCAAGCCTTGCTTGATCAGCTCTTCTGCTTTTCTCCTACTGGCCACACCTGCGTGGGCAATATACTTATTGATTCTCATCTTCTTCTATCCTTTCACCAAATAATTGGCTTTCTTGGGCTTGAATCTCAAGCTCATCAATCACTGGTAATTCTTCTAAATGGTTTATCCCCATGTAATCCAGGAAATAATTCGTTGTCGCATAGAGGTTGGGGCGCCCCAACACTTCTTTTTTTCCGTCTTCTCGTATCAAGTCAAAGGCCTGCAACTTTGCCAAGGCCCCACTCGAATTGACCCCACGGATGGCATCAATCTCTATCCGCGTAATCGGCTGCTTATAGGCAATGATGGACAAGGTCTCAAGGGCAGCCCGAGATAAACTCTGGTTGATAGGCGTCTTAGAGTATTCCTTCAAAATCTCTGCAAATTGAGGCTTGGTCACCAATCTATAAGCGCCCCCTGTCTCAATCAGGGCCAAACTGGAATCTGGGTCCTTTTCATACTTCTGGACTAATTTTTCTAAACTCTGTTGGATGCCTGTCGGTGGCAGAGAGAGGAGTTCAGCTAACTGGCGGACTCTAATCCCATCTTCACCCGCTACAAACAAGAGCGCTTCTATTTTTGCTAAAGTACTCATCTTTCCTCTCTATCAAGTTTAGCTTTGTTCCACTTGACTTTCTTCCTTCTTTTCCATGAGATAGATATCTCCGAAACTCTCTTCTTGCACAAGTATCAGCTCCTGGGTTTTGATTAACTCTAGGGTTGCCAAAAAGAGGGTGATGACCTCTTGGAGATTCTGGGCTTCCTTAAACAAATCCTGCAAGCGCAATTGATCTCGTCCAGTCAAGGACTCTTTTACGATGACCATCATGTCCTCAATCTTATACTCATCCCGCAGGATAGTCGTGTGATTCTGTGCAAACTCCTCTTTTTTCTTGGTTAGGATATTTGAAAAAGCCAAAAAGAGGTCAATGGTCGTCTTGTCATGAACAAGCTCCGCATCTTCGTAAATCAACTCTGTCGGCGCTTTGGAATAGTACTGGGCCCGATCTTGGTGCTTGGCTTCCAAATGCTCCCCCAAGAGCTTAAACTTACGGTATTCTTCGATTTGAGAGAGAAGATCCTGCTCTAGATCGTCCTCCAAGTCGGTCACTTCTGCTACCTTTGGAAGGAGTTTGCGGCTCTTAATCAGCATGAGCTGACTAGCCATAACCATATACTCACCCGTCACTTCCAGACGCATAGCCTGCAGGGTTGAGACATAGGCTAGATACTGTTCGATGACTTCCGTAATAGGCACATCGTAGATATCCATCTGGTACTTAGAAACAAGGTGCAAGAGCAAGTCCAGGGGCCCTTCAAAATCTTTTAATTTAATATCCATTATCTATATTTTTCTAAGGTCAGGACTGTTTTTAATCCTAATTTTTTTGCAATTTCGTACAAATCGACCTTGTTTTCTATTTGTCTTAGAATAAACTGTTCCCGCAAGACTTGAGCGGATAAGGTTGAGAAACCTTTCTCCTTGACAAAGGACTCCAACTGACGAAAGGCCCACTGACGAGAATAGGCCTTTCCTCCCCTTTCAAAGAGGTAGGTCTGGCCCATCAAGGGTTCCAATTCTAAAAGCAAGGTCGTGGGAATAGTGACAATCCTCTGTTGGGAAGCCTTCTTGATTCGCAACACCTGAAAATCCAGATTGATATACGCAACCTTAAGAGCTAAAATCTCACTCGGCAAGAGCCCCATTTCTAGGATAAGAAGAGCCAGTAAACGCCCCTCTGGATAATTACTTTCCTGCCAAAAAGAGTCTAGGTTTAACAGTTCTGGTTTTGAGGTCTTCTTTTCAGCTTGTTTGGCTAATTCCAAGCGGTAAAACCTATCCACTTCTCCTTTTTGATAGAGAAAGTAGAGAAATTGGTTACAGGCCGAAATCTTTCGCTTCTGGGCGCTGATTTTTAGATTGGCTAGCTGGGCTTGGTAAATTTTGAGACTGGTCTCAGAAATCCGCTCGCCTACAATGTCTAAAAATTGCTCTAGATCATACTTATAAGACTGCTTGGAATTTGCAGACAGACCCTGCTTTTCCTCTAAAAAGGCTGAAATCCTGTCTCTCATTTGCATCGAATCTCATATTCCTTACTAAAGTCATGCAAGAGGGCATTGACTGCCTTGAGGATGGACTTACGCGTGATGATTCCTTGGAAAATACCAGACGCATCCACAACCGGCAAGAATGACTCATCTACCAGCTTGTGCAAGACCTCCGTAATGGTAAAATCAGGCGAGACGACCGCTACGTCCGTTCTCGTCATATGAACGATATCCGTATCTGCCATGATTTCTTGACTCAAATCATGCTCCATCTGATAAGCCATAATATCTCTGAGCCCAATCGTCCCAACAAACTGTTTTTCATCTGTCACAACGGGAACACGGGTATAGGTCATCTGACTGAGCAAGAGGGTTGCATGATCCGCATTGTGAGTATCAATCAACACGGCTAGATTTTCAGCAGGGGTCAAAAAAGTTTCCTCCTGCCCCAACAAGAAAGTCTCAAACTCCTTGGCAATCATCGGCTAAACTCCTTGGACAAGCCCGGATACACCTCATGGTCTCGTGTCAAAAAGTCCACTTTAAAATAACTATCATCAATCTCCACACGAGCATAGAGACATTCTCTGATGGTCCCACGTGGTTGACTGATGGAACCTGGATTTAGAAAGAGGGTCTTGCCTTCCATCCAAGCATTTGGCACATGCAAGTGACCATAGAGACAGATATCGGCCTCTTCTTCCTGAGCCCAGTAGTCCAACTTTTGAAAATTGAAATTAATGTCAAACAAGTGACCATGAGTTTGGATAATCTTGGTCGAACCAAGCTCAGTCACCAGACGTTCTGGATAGCCTGCGTAGAAGTCCATGTTCCCTTTAACAACGCGGATGCCCTCCCAAAGGGGAGAATCCGGACGCAGTTCAGAATCGCCATTATGAAAAACGGCATCAACTTTGCCTACATAGCGATCACGGATTTCTTCCACAATCAAGCTATCGCCATGGGAATCGCTCATTACAATGATGGTTTGCTTTGCCATGATGGAAATACCTCCAAAAGTTTCTTAACGGCTAAGGCACGGTGAGATTGACTATTTTTTTCTTCAAGGGTTAATTCAGCTGATGATTTGCCTGTCTCTCCTACAAGGAAGAGAGGATCATAGCCGAAGCCATTTTCACCCTTAGGTTCAAAGTTAATGTAGCCAGGCCAGTCTGCTTCAACAACCAAGCTTTCCTTGTTTGGGCTGGCTACGACTAGGGTTGTATGGAATTGAGCCGAGCGGTCCTTGAGTTCAAAGACCATGGCCAATTCGTGCAAGAGTTTGGCATTGTTTTCACGGTCAGTAGCTCCCACTCCTGCGAAACGAGCTGACCAGACACCTGGCAAGCCACCAAGGACATCGACTTTGAGACCAGAGTCATCTGCCAAAACCATCTTGCCCGTTAATTGAGAAATAGTTTCTGCCTTGAGACGGGCATTTTCTTCGAAGGTCATGCCTGTTTCTGCTACTTCAGGCAGGTCAGGATAGTCATTAAGATTTTCCACATCGTAGCCTAACTTATCAAAGATAGCTCGGAACTCTTTGGTCTTGCCTTCGTTACGAGTCGCAATCAATAAGGTTTCTCTGACCTTGCTTGTCTCAAAGAAATCATGAACATTGACCCCTTCTTTAGGCAATGCTACATGCAGGAGTTGCCCATTTTCAATCAAGAGAAAAGCTCCCTGACGTTGGATGACTTCCAGATTTCGTCCCATTTCTTGGTTGAGGATATCTACCACAAAAGACAATAAACGGTAGAGAGAACCATAGCGTAAAACAATCACAGAAATAGGAAAACCTTGTTCCTCATCTCGAAATCTTTGGGCAAACTCAAATAGAGGAAAATCCAAGTCATCACCAGTCAAAGTCCGGACACCACCAAAAATACCATAGGACCCGACATACCAGTCCTGTTCATCCTTGTATTCATAAATTTTATTTGTCATAATTCTACATGCTCCACATGAATCTCTTTTTCCAGCCATTCTTCACCAATTTGTGCAAAACTTTGGCTGCTGGCTGTTGTGTAAAAACGGTGATGGAGTGGTCCAGCATCGCGACCACGATTGATTTCAAAATAATTAAGTAAGACTGAGATATCTCGTACGCACTCTGCCCCACTATCGATAAGTTGAACCTTGGGCCCCATAACATTTTGAATAATAGGTCTGAGAAGTGGATAATGGGTACAGCCCAAAATCAGGCTATCCACCTTTCCAACCAAGGGACGCAGGGTTTCATAGACCACTTTCTTGGTGACACTGGTTGACAAAGCACCAGACTCCACCAAGGGAGCAAACTTGGGACAGGCCAAACTCTCCACCTGTAAGTCCGGATCCAGATCGTTGATTTTCTGACGATAGATGTCAGATTGTACTGTCATGGGCGTTCCAATGACTCCGATTTTCCCACCTTGACTGGACTTGATAGCTGCCGAAGCTCCTGGCAAAATCACACCCAAGACAGGAATATCTAGTTGAGCCTTAATTTCTTCCCAGACGACCGCAGTCGCAGTATTACAAGCAATGACAATCATTTTGACATCCTTGGTCAAGAGAAAGTTGACCAACTGCCAAGTATATTCACGAATTTGCTCAGCAGGACGGGGTCCGTAAGGCGCCCGTGCCGAATCTCCAATATAGACGATTTCTTCATGGGGAAGCTGGCGCATGAGCTCGCGCACAACGGTCAAGCCCCCGACACCCGAATCCAAAAAACCAATTGGTCGATTATCCATACAGTCTTCTTTCTAGTCTTTTTTCTGATTGATAGTTCATTATGATTATTGATCCTTATGAACTGAATGACATCCTAATCAACAACTATCTCTCTTAATCATAATCAAATATCAATAGAATGCAAGGAAAAAGTCGCATTCCTAAACCATAACCAACATAGTGAGAAGTCTGGAACTTTCATCCCAGACTTTTCCTTATTTATTTTTTCTTTTTATTGTTAGCAAGGGCTGCCTTTTGTTGGCGGATGATTTGGTGGTAAACTTGTTGTACCTTAGCTTCGCTTGGTTTTTGACCATTTGCACTCAAAAGAGTACGAACTGCTTCAGCATTCAAACGTGGGTTGTCAGCGAATTCTTTTTCAATTTGCTTACGAACCAAGTACATCCCTCCAAGAGCTCCTCCTAGAAAAGCTAGCACAATCAATACAATTGCTAATAGTAAATCCATCATTTTTCTCCTGTTTC
Source organism: Streptococcus mitis (assembly GCF_019929545.1). Lineage (GTDB taxonomy): Bacteria > Bacillota > Bacilli > Lactobacillales > Streptococcaceae > Streptococcus > Streptococcus mitis_BU. Next base: position 29,014 of record NZ_JAHZPT010000006.1, on the reverse strand, counting down.
TTTTTGAGTCTCTTTCATTATACCACAAACTAGCCACCCTGACTAGTTTGTTTTACGCTTTCAGGGAGGGAATAGACAGCAAAAAGAACCCTGCTTTTCTGCAAAAGAGAGCTCCTTACTGAGTTTAATTTACATGGATAGCCAGTGTTTGATAAGGTTTGAGTAGAATTTTTTCAGACACTTCTGCATCTTCATAGTTTGAAATCAAAATTCGTCCATTTTGGTAGGCTACTGATAAGTCGATTTCCACTTCTGTGGCATAAAAATTATTGAGCACTAGTAACTTTTGATCCTCATGCTGGCGTTCAAAAGCGTAGACTTGCTGACTGTCTTCAAAAGCTGGTTTGTAACTTCCTTCTGAGATGATAGGCATTTCTTTACGAAGTCGAATCAAGTCTTGGTAGAAGGTGAAAATCGGGCCTTGGATTTCATTTTCTACATTGATGTGAGGGGAGGATTTTCCTGCCTTGAGCCAAGGTGTCCCTACTGTAAATCCTGCATTTTCCGAAGCATCCCACTGCATGGGAATTCGTGAATTATCACGCGACTTAGCCTGAATAATCTGGAAGGCTTCTTCCTGACTCTTCCCTTCTTCTAAGAGCATCTGATAGGCATTGATGGACTCGACATCCACATAGTCAGCCATGGAATCATAGTCTGGGTCAACCATTCCGATTTCCTCGCCCATATAAATATAAGGTGTTCCACGTGACAGGTGAATGCTGGCTGCTAGCATGGTAGCCCCTTCCTTGCGAAAGTTCTGAATATCGACAAAACGGTTTAAAGCGCGTGGTTGGTCGTGATTGTTCCAGAAGAGAGCGCTCCACCCATCTTTATCACTCATCTCCTTGCACCAGCTATGATAAAGACTTTTCAACTCTTCAAAATCAAAGGGAGCCAAGGTCCACTTTTGCCCATCTTTGTAGTCCACCTTGAGGTGATGAAAATTAAATGTCATGGATAATTCCTGACGGTCAGGCGATGAATAGAGGACACAATTTTCCATAGTTGTAGAAGACATTTCCCCAACTGTCATAAAGCTATCGTCTGCTCCAAAAGTGGCTTGATTCATCATACGCAAATAGTCATGAACGATGGGCTTGTCTGTGTAAGCTGGCTTTCCTTCATTTTCAGGACAATCCACTAAGACCTCGTCCTTGCCAATCAAATTGATCACATCAAATCGGAAACCTTTGACACCCTTATCGCGCCAAAAATTAACAACCTTGAAAAGCTCCTTACGGACATTGGGATTGCGCCAGTTAAGATCAGCCTGGGTCTCATCAAAGAGGTGAAGGTAGTATTTCCCTGTATTCCCAAAGGGCGCCCATGCAGAGCCACCAAACTTAGACTGCCAGTCTGTTGGTTGGTCTTGGATGAAGAAAAAGTCTTGATAATACTTGTCACCAGCTAGGGCTTTCTGAAACCATTCATGCTCTGTCGAACAATGATTGAGTACCATGTCCAGCATAAAGTCAATCTTGTGCTCTTGACCGACACGCACCATTTCCTCAAAATCAGCCATATCACCAAAAAGAGGATCAACTGCCATATAATCTGAAATATCGTAACCATTATCCCGTTGAGGGCTTGGATAGAATGGATTGAGCCAGACCATATCCACGCCCAACTTGGCTAGATAGGGGATTTTTTCGATAATTCCACGTAAGTCCCCAATACCATTGCCAGTGGTGTCTTTGTAAGATTTTGGATAGATTTGATAGACTACTTTTCCTTTATCAAGTGTCATCTGTTTCTCCTTTTCTGATAAAAGGGAGGAAGCAGTCTTCCTTCCCTATTTGTGCTATTTTGATTAGATTCGTGTTGCGACCATGAGAGCTTCTCCAGCTTGGATTGTTGTCGGATAAGTTCCAGTGATGGTCGCTGTATAAGCATCTTGGTTGGTGATGATAACAGGAGTTTCTGTTACCAGGCCTGCGGCCTTAATGACATCCATATCAAAACGAATCAGTTTCTGACCAACTGTGACATGGTCTCCTTGGGCTACAAAACTTTCAAAACCTTTGCCATCCAGACCTACTGTATCCATACCGATGTGAATGAGCAATTCCACCCCCTCGTCAGAGACAATACCGATGGCATGCTTGGTAGGGAAAAGAACCGTAACTGTCCCATTGACTGGAGAAGTCAACTCACCTTGACTTGGTTCAATGACCAGACCTTGCCCCATGACACCTGAAGCAAAGACTGGATCAGTTGCTTGACTTAGTTCTTTTACTTGTCCTTCAAGTGGGCTAACAATTTCTACTGGAGTATGTTCTACTGGTTCATGGCTCACAAATTCTGCTTCTTCTTGTGCAACGAATTCTGCCTGCAAGTCTGTATCATCCTCAGTTTTTGTAAAGAAACCAGCCTTGCGGAAGAAGAAAGTCAAGAGCATTGGAACAAGAATAGCGACTAGCATAGTTCCTGCAAATGGCAGCATGTATTGAGGTTGAATAGAGAGGATACCTGGCAAACCACCGATACCAATAGAAGCCGCAGTCACATTAAAAGTAACGGATAACATGCCTGCAAGGGCTGAACCAGTCATTCCAGCTACAAATGGATAAATATATTTTACATTAACCCCAAAGAGGGCTGGTTCTGTGACACCGAGATAGGCTGAAATAGTGGCAGGAAGTGAAACCTGAGCCTCACGCTCATCATGACGGTGCATGAAATAGTAAGCAAATACGGCCGAACCTTGGGCAATATTAGAAAGAGCAATCATAGGCCAGAGGGCAGTTCCACCAGCATCTGCAATCAATTGTGTATCAATAGCATTGGTCATATGGTGCAGACCTGTAATGACAAATGGAGCGTAGAGGGCACCAAAAATTGCACCGAAGAGCCATTTAACAGGACCAGTTAATCCTGCCAAGACAACTGATGAAAGTCCTTGCCCGATTGTCCAACCGATTGGTCCCAAAACAGTATGAGCCAAAATCAAGGCTGGAATTAAAGACAAGAAAGGTACAAAAATCATAGAAATCACTTCTGGGATATGCTTGCGCCAGAAAATTTCAAGATAAGACAGACTCAAACCTGCAAGCAAGGCTGGGATAACTTGGGCTTGGTAACCGATACGATTAACAGTAAAATAGCCAAAATTCCAAACCCAGTTTGCTGCAATTTCTGATGCAGGTGTCGAAGCAACCGCATAGGCATTAAGCAACTGAGGAGAAACCAAACAGATTCCGAGCACAATTCCTAAAATCTGGCTGGTTCCCATCTTACGAGATACAGACCAAGTAATCCCTACTGGTAAGAACTGGAAGATAGCTTCACCAGGCAACCAGAGGAAGTGATTGACACCTGCCCAAAACTGAGAGGTTTCTGTGATGGTCTTACCATCCAACATAGACCAATGGACACCTTCCAAGACATTACGAAAACCGAGGATCAATCCACCAACAATCAAGGCTGGAATAATCGGAGTAAAGATTTCCGCCAGAGTGGTCATGACACGTTGGACCACGTTTTGATTACTCTTAGCTGCTGACTTGGCTGCTTCTTTAGAAACACCCTCAATGCCTGAAACAGCTGTAAAATCATTATAAAAGATGGGCACATCATTCCCAATAATCACCTGAAATTGACCTGCATTGGTAAAGGTTCCTTTAACAGCTGGAATTGACTCGATAGCCTTAACATTAGCCTTTTTATCATCTCCTAAAACAAACCGCATCCGTGTCGCACAGTGGGTTACGGCAGTCACATTTTCTTTGCCTCCAATTGCTTGAAGCAAATCTTTGGCTTCTTGTTCAAATTTTCCCATTTGATTCTCCTTATACTTGTCAAAGCAAGTTTGATTTGATAAGTATATTGTAAACGATACCAAACTTGTATGCAACTTGTTTGGCATAAAAAGAGAATTTTTTTGTCATTTTTCTGGGACTTGTATGGTAAAATAGATACAGGTGTTCATTAAACTAGACTAAAAAGCCATTTAAGGAAGCAAAATGAAGAAATACCAACGATTATTTAAGCAAATCCAAGAAACCATTCAAAACGAGACTTACGCTGTCGGAGAGTTCCTTCCTAGTGAGCACGACCTTATGAACCAGTATCAGGTAAGCCGTGATACCGTCCGAAAAGCCCTGTCTCTCCTCCAAGAGGAAGGATTGATCAAAAAGATAAGAGGGCAAGGTTCTCAAGTCGTCAAAGAAGAAACTGTCAATTTCCCTGTATCCAACCTAACCAGCTACCAAGAACTAGTTCAAGAACTTGGACTGCGCTCTAAAACCAACGTGGTCAGTCTGGACAAAATTATTATTGATAAAAAATCCTCACTAATAACTGGCTTCCCAGAATTTCGTATGGTTTGGAAGGTGGTTCGCCAGCGTGTGGTGGATGATCTGGTATCCGTTCTGGATACGGACTATCTGGATATGGAACTAATCCCAAATATCACTCGGCAAATTGCTGAGCAGTCCATCTATTCTTATATAGAGGACGACCTCAAACTCCTTATTGATTATGCTCAAAAGGAAATAACCATTGACCACTCAAATGACCGAGACAAGATTCTCATGGACATTGGCAAAGACCCTTATGTCGTTTCGATTAAATCAAAAGTCTATCTTCAAGACGGACGCCAGTTTCAGTTTACTGAAAGTCGGCATAAATTAGAAAAATTCAGATTTGTAGATTTTGCAAAGCGTAAGAAATAAAAGACTGAGACACCAGATCTCAGCCTTTTTCTTTATCCCAAAACTAATTCATCACTGACCAGACTTTGACCACTATTTTTCTGGAAGAGATGCATGAGATCTTCAACCGTCAGATGCTTTTTCTCTTCTCCTTTGACATCTACCACTATCTTGCCTTGATAGAGCATAATGAGACGATTTCCGTACTCAATCGCATGGTTCATATCGTGGGTAATCATCAAAGTCGTCAACTGATGGTGTTCCACAATCTTTTGCGTCAAATCCATCACCATTTGACTAGTTTTCGGGTCAAGTGCCGCAGTATGTTCATCCAAAAGCAAAAGTTTGGGTTTCACCAGAGCTGCCATGACTAGGGTCAAGGCCTGTCTTTGTCCTCCTGAGAGGTATTGAGTATCCACTTTCAAGCGGTTTTCAAGACCAATATTCAACTCCTTCAAGGCCTCTTGGAACTGGATTCTATCCTTCTCCTTCACGCCCCAACCAAGACCTCTCTTCTGCCCGCGTCTCAAGGCAATAGCCATATTCTCCTCAATCGTCAAACGAGAAGCTGTTCCCATCTTAGGATCTTGAAAAACACGGGCGATATCCTTGGCTCTCTTTCTGACACTCAGATTTTTAATGGATTTGCCTGCCAATAAAAGGTCCCCTTCATCCACAGATAGATTGCCAGCCAAGATATTCATCAAAGTGGATTTCCCTGCTCCATTTCCACCGATTACAGAGATAAAATCTCCCTCTTCAACCTCTAAATCTAACCCTTTGAGGACATGGTTCTCATTGACCGTCCCTGTTTCAAATGTTTTGTGAATATTTTCAAGTGTTAACAAACTTGCCATAACTTTCTCCTCCTATTCATTTCTCAATTTCAGACCACGAATCTTTAATCTCTTTTGCAATTCTGGCGCAAATAAAACTAAGGCGAGCAAGATTGCATTAAAGAGACGAACCAAGTTTTGATCTAGATTTGGAATTTCATAGATATTTAAAATAATCAAACGGTATACAATAGCACCGATTCCTATGGATAATAAGCGGCCTCCAATGGTCAAGTCGTGTATCAAGACTTCCGCAATAATCACTGCACTCAAACCAACAACGATAGTTCCTGTCCCAGAAGTTACATCCGAAAATCCATCATTTTGGGCAAACAAGGAACCACATAGGGCAATCAAACCGTTTGAAATCATGTAACCAACAATCTTCATGGTGTCTACATTGACCCCATTGGCCTCACTCATAGGAATATTGTCCCCAGTCGAACGCAAGACCAAGCCAATCTCTGTTTTCATCAAAAGAGTCAAGACCAAACAAACAAGTAAGAGACAAGCTAAACTGAGTGAGAAAACAGCTCCTTCATTTGACAGCCCCAAGCTCGCCAATTGTTTAAAGACAGTCGAAGAATCTCCCAAGGAAAGATTAGGCACGCTTCCCATGATTTTAATATTGATGGAATAGAGCCCTGTCAAGGTCACAATCCCTGTCAAGAGAGCTGGGATTTTCATCTTGGTGTGAAGCATTCCTGATACAAGACCTGCTACCATACCTGCCAGCAAAGCAAGTAAGGTCGCAATCCAAGGATTTGTCCCTGCCTGTATCTGAGATACAACGACTGCTGCCCCCAGAGGAAAGGCTCCTTCAGCAGTCATATCTGCAATATCCAAAATACGGAAAGTCAAGTAGACCCCAATAGCCATAATCGACCATAGCAAACCTTCTGATAAACTAGATAATACAAAATTCATCTCAAACCTCCTTATTCCTTGCTTTCTAACTTACTAATATCAATTCCCAATGCATCTGCCATTTCTTTATTGGTATGCAATTCCAGTTTTTCAGGCAACTCAACTGCTATATTTTCTGGCTTCTCACCTTTTAAGACACGAATCAACATGCGAGCTGTCTGTCTTCCTAATTCTTCATAATTGGTTCCGTAGTTATACAAGCCACCAACAGCAATCATTTCTGTTGAACCACCGAATACTGGAACCTTGTGTTTAATAGAAACCTGCTTAACTGTTTCCATGGTTGACGAAATGATATTATCCGTTGGGACAAAAACCATATCCACCTCTGCCATCAAACTCTCTGCTGCCGCCTTGACGTTGTTACTGTCCAAGATTGTTTTTTCAACAACGGTAAAGCCTTTTTCTTCCAGAAGACGCTTAGCTTCATCCTTTTGGACAACTGAGTTTGGCTCGCTCTGAGTATAAAGAATTCCAATTGTTTTAGCTTTTGGCAACACTTTCTTTATCAAATTGATTTGGGTTGAAATGGCATCTGATGACTGGTCACTTGTCCCAGTCACATTGCCCCCAGGATGCTCTCTTGACTCAACCAACTTGGAACTGACAGGATCTGTTACCGCTGAAAAGATAACAGGTGTCGTTTGTGTTGTATTGGCCAAGCTCTGAGCAGAAGGCGTTGCAATAGCTAGAACAACATCACTAGATTCTGCTAGTTGCTGGGAAATCGTTTTAAGATTTCGTTGTTCTCCCTGTGCATTTTGCAAATCAATCTCGATATTTTTCCCTTCAACATAGCCTTGCTTGGCCAGCTCATCCACAAAGCCTTCTCTGGTAGCGTCTAGAGACTGGTGGGTAATAAATTGTGAAATACCGATACGAAATACATCTTTTTTCTTATCTGCCTTCAACTGATGCAAACTGATCAGAGAGGTCAAGAGGATCCCCACTACCAAGAGGGGGGCTAGTAATTTTCGAACAACTTTCATAATGAAACTCCTTCTCAGAAAAGATAAAACAAAAAACCGCCTAGATACTATCTAAACGGATGCTTGAAATAATCTAACAAGTTACAACTTAGCTAGTCCATTTAGATATTCATCTATATGGACCACAATCAAAAATCTTAGCCACATAGATACAAACAAATTGCTTGAACTGTTTGCATCCATGGTGACATGTCTACAAACACTATCTAAAGTAGCTAAAGTAAAAGTTTTGATTCATCGTTACAGCTTGTCTCTTATTCATTTCTTTTTCTGCTTTCTTTTTTGATGTTTCCTATCTTACCACCTTTTTCATCACCTGTCAAGAATATTTCAGAATTTTTTAAAATTTTTCGAAAATTCTTTCATAATTCTTTTAGGATAATTTCAAAGATTTGCCCATTAGACAAAATAGAACGATTTGAAGACTTTTATGGTATTCAGTTGTACTAGAGTTTTTTAAAAGTGTTTTGATGGCTTGTATTTCTTCTTTGGTTGATTTCATATCACTATTATATAATGCGTTTTGATTTTAGTATAGTATTAAACTGACTCTTGGCAGTCGGACAAAAAATCGACAGTTATTTTATACTGTTTAAAACCAATAGTCAATACGACAATCTCTTTACTTTTCGGTTATCAACTCTGTAGATTGCTAACATATCCAAAATAAGCCAAGTATCCCGAGGATAGGCAGCAGAAATGAATTATTTATACTCTGGATACCACTTAAAATCACGAACTGCTTTGGCCATATCTGTTTCCTTAGCGCGTGCAAGACCTTGCTCTTGTGCTTTTTTAGCGACTGCTTCTGCTACTTTAATAGAAACATCTGCTACATACTTGAATGGTGGCAAGACAGGAGCTCCTGGTTGGCCTGGATTGACAATACCACTCAATGAATGCGCCGCTGCTCCAATCATTTCATCAGTCAAAAGACTTGCTTCAGAAGCCAGCATACCTAGACCAAGACCTGGGTAAATCAGGGCATTATTTGCTTGACCAATCACATAGTCTACACCTTTATAAGAAACCGTATCAGCAGGAATTCCTGTTGCGACAAAAGCTTTGCCATCTGACCATTCAATCAAATCTTTGGCACTAGCTTCTGCCAATTTAGTTGGATTTGACAAAGGGAAGATCATTGGACGTTCTGTGTTTTCACACATAGCTTCTACTATTTCTTTAGTGAAGGTATTAGGCTGAGTTGAAGTTCCTACAAGAATAGTTGGCTTCACAGTCTTCACTACTTCAAGCAGGTCAGTCAACTTATCTGCGTTACTAAAGTCAGCACGTTTCTTAGCAAATGGTTTTTGCTCTGGTGTCAAGTCATCCATGTCATCAAAGAGAAGACCTTGTTTATCAACCATAAAGAAACGTTTATAAGCTTCTTCTTCAGAAAGACCTTCACTTACCATTTCACGAAGAACACGAGAGGCAATTCCTGCACCCGCAGTACCACCACCATAGCAGAGATAAACTTGATCTGTTAATTTTTCACCACTAATATCCAGCGAACCAAAGATACCACCCAAGGTAACGATTCCTGTACCTTGAATATCATCATTAAAGGTCGGAATTTGTTTCCGGTATTTTTCAAGAATATTGGCAGCATTCAAGCGGCCGAAGTCTTCCCAGTGAAGGTAGAGTTTAGGAAAGAGACGTTCTGCTGTTTGAACAAATTGGTCAATGAAGTCGTAGTAACGATCTCCGCGGACCCGTTCGTGACGATTTCCTAAGTAATTAGGATTGTTACGAAGTTCTTCACGGTTAGTCCCTGCATCAATGACTAAAGGAAGGACCATCGAAGGATCGATTCCAGCAGCACCTGTATAGACCATCAATTTCCCAACAGAAATATCGACACCATTTGTTCCCCAGTCGCCAATTCCAAGGATTCCTTCTGCATCTGTTACAACAATGAGACGAATCTCGCGATCCCCGGCAGCGTTTTTCAAAGTAGCTTCAATATTTTCAGGATGATTAATATCAAGATATCCCGCATATTGGGGATCTACAAAAAGATCACTATAGCCTTCAATCGTATCTGCAATGGTTGGATCATATACAATTGGATTGAATTCTCCCAAATGTTGAGAAAAGAGGTAATAGAAAAGAGTCCTGTTGGTATTAAAAATTTCCATTAGGAAAAGACGTTTTTCCAAATCATTGGCTTTTGTTTGCATTTGTGCATAAGTTTGCGCCGCTTGTTCTTCAATCGTTTGAACATACGGTGGCAGTAAACCAATAAGGCCTAGTTCCTTTCGCTCCTCTAAGGTAAAGGCAGTACCTTTATTGAGGAAAGGATTGTTTAAAATATCATGTGCAGTCATAGTGCAAGCTCCTTTTTACTTATATTATACCACATGAAACGAATTGTTCGTAAAACGTTGTTGTTTAAATAATACAATTGTATACGCATATGTTATAAATTTCTGAACTCATCAAACTCTCGATGATCTCTCTTTACTAAAAGTTTCGAGTAAAATAAACCAATCATACAAATTGACAATCCTAATTAAAATAAATATCATCTAGGTATCTTATGTAATACTTTGTATTTTTTAAGGTGTTTTTTTGTCATATAAAACTTGTATTCTATTTATATGACAACTAAAAACTATTTACAACAATATATTTCCCAAAAAGTGAAATATTTTCGAACACAGAATAAAATGAGCCAGGAAGAACTTTCGGAACAAGCAGGACTCGGGCTTAAGTATATCAATCAACTTGAAAACCAAAATGTGAGTCTGACCATTCACAGTCTTGAAACAGTGATTGACGCCCTAGAAATGACCCCAGAGGAATTTTTCAATTTTGATAGTCTTGAATCAACCTCTGATAAGAGTGACAATCTTTCACTCAAAAGAATCAACATGAAGATTAAACAGCTCCCTATTGATAAACGAGAAAAAATGTTGATCATTTTTGAGAGTATCTTAGATAATCTTTGAGATCCCTGACTCACTTACATTTTAACTGGTGAATACTCGTATAGTCAAATTGTAGGATACGGATAAAAATTATTTATCTGCTGTTTTCCACTTATTTTCCTTCTCCAACTAATGAAAGTGAACCCATATGAATTTAAAAGATCTACAATATTTTTATGACCTCTGCCAGCTTCAATCCTATACGGAAGTAGCAAAACAACATAAAGTCAGCCAACCATCTATTTCTTATGCTATCAAGCGCTTAGAGGAATACTTTAACTGCAAATTGATTCACCATGACCCCTCGCATCGTTCCTTCAAGCTAACTCCTCAAGGACAAATCCTTCTAAAGCATACAGAACTGATTTTACCTGAGGTCATTTCTACTCGCAAAGAAATTAATCGCTCCTTGGCACAATACTCTACTGTAGGATTCCCTCCTATTATCATTCAATATCTCTTTGCTGCCTTAAACGAAAAAGATAAATTCGATTTTTTAAAAAAGATACGCCCTATCCGCGGTGGCTCCGTGGAGTTATTAAACCTTCTCATCAAAGGAGACCTTGATGCAAGCCTACTCGGTTTGATTGAACCTCTCAACTATCCTTCAATAGAGTCACACGAGCTATTTCATAAAGAACTGTATGTCGTTTTATCTAAGAACCATCCTTTTGCCACTGTTCCTTCCCTCGCTTTTGAAGAATTAGTAGATCAATCCTTTATACTCTTAGACGAACACTTTGTTCACCTGAAAAGCTTTTGAAATGCTTAATCAAAAGCATCAAAACAAGGCAGAAATATTCTTTAAGACGGATGATATTGTCATTCTTAAAGAACTTTTAAAGAAAGGGATTGGCCTTAGTTTACTAGCTGATATCGCACTTTCTGATGAAGATGATGATTTAATAAAAATCCCTCTTATACCGAAGGATAAGATAACTTTTACAGTTTATTACGCTTACCTTAAATCAGCTATACCGTCATCAGAAATAGAAGCCTTATTTAAACTCCTTAAATCATATGAATAGAAAAACTCTAACTATCAATGAACTGATAGCTAGAGTTTTTTACATTGTAGATATTAGACTCAATGAAAATCAAAAAGCAAACTAGGAAGCTAGCCGCAGGTTGCTCAAAACACTGTTTTGAGGTGGCAGATAGAGCTGACGTGGTTTGAAGAGATTTTCGAAGAGTATTAGACTATAGTAGATTGAAGCTAGAGTAATACGCCGCGACTTCTAAAACTTTTCTAGAAATTAATTTGACTTTCCTAATCGAGTTGTTAAGATTTTATTTCATCTCACTATAATTCAATGATTTCTAAGAATTCTATTTCTTTCGAAAACTCTTTCAAAGTTTTTCCAAATCAATCCAACAAAAAAAGGTTTATAATTTCCATAAAAGTTGACATGGAAATTATAAAACCATTATTAGTTTAACCCTTGTTGATAACGTGCCAATTCGGCTTGGTTAGCCCAAACATAGTGACCTGGACGGATTTCTACCATAGATGGCTTATCTGTCTCATAATCATGTTGATCTGGATCATATACTTTCAAGACCTTCTTGCGTTCCAAGATTGGATCTGGGATAGGTACCGCTGAAAGCAAAGCCTGAGTATATGGATGAATTGGATTGTTAAACAATTCTTCTGTTTCTGCAACCTCTACAATAACACCCTTGTAAATAACCGCGATACGATCTGAAATAAAACGAACAACCGACAAGTCATGGGCGATAAAGAGATAGGTCAAGCCAAGTTCTTTTTGGAATTTTTTGAGCAAGTTTAAGACTTGAGCACGAACAGAAACGTCCAAGGCTGAAATGGGCTCATCCGCAATAACAAAGTCTGGTTGCATAACCAAGGCACGGGCAATACCGATACGTTGACGTTGACCACCTGAGAATTCATGAGGGTAACGAGTCAAGTGCTCAGCAAGAAGACCTACTTCACGGATAATATTTTGAACTTTCTCTTTACGTTCTTCTTCATCCTTGAACAGATGATGATTGTAAAGGCCTTCAGAAATAATATAATCAACAGTAGCACGTTCATTCAAACTTGCTGCAGGGTCTTGGAAAATCATCTGGATACGACGAATCAATTCCGCAGCTTGTTCACGCGATTTCTTACCATTAATCTTTTGACCATCAAAAATGATATCCCCATTACTTGTATCATTAAGACCGATGATGGCACGACCAATAGTTGTTTTCCCACTACCTGACTCACCTACAAGCGAGAAAGTTTCTCCCTTGTTGATAAAGAAGTTAGCATTTTTAACTGCGACAAACTTCTTACTTCCTTCACCGAAGGAAATTTCTAAATCTTTGATTTCTACTAATTTTTCAGACATTTCCTTCCTCCTAGTCAGCCAGATGGGCAAATCCCATTTTTTCACGAATCTTATCATGGAGATTTGCAATCACAGCTGGTTTTTCTACTTTTGGAGCATCCTCATGAAGAAGCCAAGTTTTAGCCCAATGTGTCTCTGATACTGAAAATTGAGGAGCTTTTTGTTCGAAGTCAATCTGCATTGCATAGTCAGAACGCAAAGCAAAGGCATCCCCTTTCAGGTCAGTATAAAGTGACGGAGGTGTTCCTGGGATTGAGTAAAGATCCCCTTTATCATCAGCAAGCTGAGGCAAGCTAGACAAGAGACTCCATGTATATGGATGGCGAGGGTCATAGAAGACTTCCTCAACAGTTCCATACTCAACGATTTCTCCTGCATACATAACCGCTACCTTATCCGCAATACTTGCCACCACACCAAGGTCGTGGGTGATAAAGATTGTTGTGAAATGGTACTCGTTTTGTAAAGATTTTAGCAAATCAATAATCTGAGCTTGGATGGTCACATCCAAGGCAGTTGTTGGCTCATCACAGATCAAGACATCAGGTCGGCAGGCAAGGGCAATCGCAATAACGATACGTTGACGCATTCCTCCAGAATATTGGAATGGGTATTCATCAAAACGCCTATCTGCGTCTGGAATCCCAACCTTATTCATGTAGTCAATGGCCAATTCTTTCGCTTCTTTAGCTGTTTTTCCTTGGTGTTTTACAATAACTTCTGTAATCTGACTACCAATTGTTTTAATTGGGTCCAAACTAGTCATTGGATCTTGGAAGATAGTCGCAATCTTAGCACCACGAATTTGTTCCCAATCCTTGTGAGAAGATAAAGCTGTCAAATCTTGACCACGGTAGTCAATACTTCCTTGGGCAATACGACCATTTTCTTCGAGCATACCTGTGAAGGTTTTTGTCAAAACAGATTTCCCTGATCCTGACTCACCTACCAAGGCCAACACTTCTCCTTCAACTAGTTCAAGGGAAACGCCGCGAATGGCTGTCAATACTTTGTCACGAACGTCAAATTCCACGACAATATCGCGAGCAGTCAAAATTACATTTTTTTCTTTTGTCATTTCTACTCCTATCTATGTGTACGTGGATCACTAGCATCCGCTAAGTTTTGACCAACTACGAAAAGGGATAAGGATACCAAGACAAGAGTTGTCAATGGAATCCAGAACAAGTAAGCATTGGTTGTTACGTTTTGTGAATAATCTGAAATCAAACGACCCAAACTTGGCACTGTAATCGGCAATCCAAGACCGAAGAAAGACAAGAAGGCTTCGTATGAGATAAAGCTTGGAAGCATTTGAGTCATCGTTGTCACAATAACAGATACCAATTGTGGCATAATGTTTTTGGCAACAATCTTCAAGGTTGGTGTTCCCAGAGTACGTGACGCCAAGTTGTATTCCAAGTCACGATAACGCAAGATTTGCACACGGATCATGAAGGCAATCCCAATCCATGTCGTCACACTCATGGCAAAAATCAGATTCCAGAATCCAGCTCCGATTGAGTAAGTCAAGACAATGACAATCAAAAGAGATGGGATGTTTGAGATGACGTTATAAACTTCCATCATCACGCGGTCAACTGATTTTGAAATTCCCCAAATACCACCGACAAAAACACCGATAACCAAGTTAATTACTGTCGCAATCACAGAAATGAGGATAGAGTTACGAGCTCCGAACCAGACACCGTCAAAAAGAGATTTACCGTTACTGTCTGTACCGAACCAATGCTCAGCATTTGGCTTGATATAACGAGCACTAAAGTCGTTTACCTTGCTGACATCATTGAAATCAAACTTAGAAAACATTGGGTAGATGAAACTCATCAAAATGATAGCTACCAAGATTCCCAACATGACTACAGTTGATTTTTTCTTCATAAATTGTCTAAACACTGAACCCCAGTATGAATAAGCTGGCGCATCAATGGCTTCAGAGGCAAAATCGTCACGTTTTACAAACTGAAATTTTTCTTTATCGATTGTAGACATTATTTGCCTCCTTTCTCAGTCAATTTAATACGTGGGTCAATAATAGTCATCCAAATATCTCCCAAAAGAAGTGAGAAGATAGAAATACATGTAAAGATGAAGACAAGACCAACGACCATAGAGTTATTAGATGCTTTTACAGAGTCAATCAACATTTTACCCATACCTGGGAAAGCGAAGACTGTTTCAGTAAGGGTTGCACCACCGATAACCCCGATAACAGCACCAGGAATTCCTGAAACCAGCGGAACCATGGCATTTTTAAAGATGTGTTTGTTTGAAATTTCTTTTTCAGATAAACCTTTTGCACGAGCAAAACGAACAAAATCTTGAGATTGCAAGTCAATCATGTAACGACGAATCCAAATAGCTGTACTAGGAGCACCCAACAAACCAAGGATAACTGCTGGTAAAACATACGAACGCCAATCTCCAGCACCCAAGATAGGGAATGAATCTGGCAAGCCGATTGAAGAACCAGCCAAACGGATAATATAAACCAAGGCAATTGTTGGAAGAGCCATCAAGAAGGTCAAAGCCCCTGTTGAGAAGCTATCAATCCAAGTGTTCTTGAAGCGAGCCATAGCTGAACCAAGTGGCACAGCAATCGCATAAGAAATCACCAAACCGATCAATCCAACGACAGCAGAGCTGGCAATCATAGAAGGATATTGGTAATTGCTTTCCGTAGCTGTATAAGGGTCATCTTTTCCGTAGTTGGCTACTTCACGAGAGTCAGCCTGACTAGGTGATTTGTAGGTTCTTGAGTAAATATTTACAGAAGAAGTTTTCTTACCTGTTGGGAACTGAACTTGAGATGTTTTTGTTTGTCCTTGTCCCTGAGTAATAACCTGTAAAACAGGGCTATTAGCATAGGTTGGATAAGAGTCACCTAAATTAATGTTCACAAAGTTTTGATGCACAAATGGGAACTGACTGTTGAAGTACAAGAGATATTTATGTTTAGTTCCTGAACCAACCAATGACCATCCGATCGCTGGATCGTTTTCAAAACGAAGGTAACGCTTCAAGTCTGGATTTTCAGGGTCTTGAATTTTATTTGTATGATCAATATCAATCAAGTTAGCATAGAAGTGAAAAACACGTTCAAAAATTGGGATTTCACGAGTAGCGTAGAATTGGCCACTTTCAGTAAATTCTCCCAGGGTCCAACCATGACCGATTTGTTTAATGTATTTTTCATAGATAGCCTTGTTGGTGTCATTGGCTTCAACTGTTACAGAAGCATCCATCTGGCTAGCTTTTTCTTGCAACTCTTTGGTATCGTAGTACTCGATATAGCCCATACGCTCATAAACAGTATTCTCATAGTTATCACGTTTATCAGCAGTTGTAGCAATCTTGTTATAGTTGGTATCCTGTTTGAAAATCAATTTTCGAGGAACCATTGTATAGATAATCGTGTAGGTCAAGGTTGTTACTAAGAAGATAGAAACCAAGGACCGCAAAACACGCATAAAAATATATTTTTTCATATCATTTCCTTTAAAAATCCCAAAAGAACCTTCTCCTCCTGGAGAGAAAGTTCTATTGAAAATTATTTACTTCACATGACTTGCCAATTCTTTTTGAGCTTTCTCGTTTGACTCAGTCTTTTCTTTCAACCATTTTTCACGAGCTTTTTCATACTCTTCTTTGGTGATTGCTTTTTCACCAACTTCAGTGTACTTCAAGTATCCTGAATTTTCACCTTTAAGGCCGGCTACAGAATATGAAGAGCTAAATGGTAGAACTTTTGAAACATATGAAACGGCTGTTTCTTTAGGAGAAGCCATTACTGGAATTGTCAAAGCATTGTCAGTCAACCAAGCTTGTGCCACCGCGTATTTTTCATAACGTTTTTGAACATCTTGGTTTTCGCTGTTTGCGTCATCAAGTAATTTTCCATAGTCAGCTAAACCAAGTTTGCTTACTACTGATGCATCTGTGTTTTGGTCAATACCAAGGTAAAGACGAGTGCTTCCTCCCTTAAGGACGAATTGATCCAAGAAAGTAGAAGGATCTTGATAGTCAGGGTTCCATCCTAGCAAGGTATGGATATCCCAGTCTTGCTCTTTAGCTGTTGGAGCGCTAAATGAAATTGGTAAAGCTTCCGCTTGAGTCATTTGTTGTAAGTCTACAACAACATTATCTGAACCCAATACTTTTTCAATTGATTGTTTCAATGATTGAACACGGTTTACAACCGCTGTTGATTCTTGGATAACCAAGGCATCCAAGTGGATTGGGAATTCAACACCTTCAGCTTGTAGGCTTGATTTTGCTTTAGCAAAGACTTCTTTCGCTTTTTCTTCATTGTAAAGTCCATTTTGAGAATCTGCTAGAGACACGTTTGACCAAGTAGAAGAATTTGTCTTAGCCAAGCTATCTTGTACCAATTCACCAAATGTTTTCTTACCAACTTGAAGATTATATGGTGCAAACGTATTACGGATGGCTACTGCAGCTCCATCAGTACCATTTGTTTGAGCTGAGTAAGAATTGCGATCGACCGCAAAGTTCAAGGCTTGACGGAATTCCTTGTTTAGCAATGCTTTCTGAGTAGATGTCTTTTGGGCATCACTTGTTTTGGCAGTGTGGTTATAGGTTGTACGGCCATAGTTCAAGCTGACAGTTGCAACACCCGCTCCTGGTTCATTAAAGTAAATGTTATCTTTGAAGTCAGCTGCATATTTTTCATATGTAGAACTTGTAGGGAAAATACGAGCCTTGCTATATTGACCATCAGCAAAACCTTTGGCAATCACATCTTGGTCCTTACCATCCCAGAAAGTGAACTTAACGTTCTCAATTTTTACATTTTCTTTGTCCCAGTAAGCATCATTTTTAGCCATCTCGATAGATGATTTTGGAGTTACAGATTTTAAGACAAATGGACCGTTATAAAGAATAGAGTTAGCATCTGTTGGGGCACCAAAACCTTCCCCTTTTGAAGTTAAGAATTCTTCATTAACCGGCATCAAAACACCACTAGTGGTCTTGTCATTCCAGAAAGTTTCTGGCTGGTTCAAGGTATATTCTAGTGTTTGATCATCAAGCGCTTTTACTCCAACGGTTGAAAAATCGCTTGTTTCACCCTTGATATAGGCTTCTAATCCCTTAATAGAAGAGCTAACGATTGAAAGTCCTTTTGATTTTCCATCTACGGCGTGTTTCAAACCAGTAACGAAGTCTTTAGCAGTTACAGGAGCGTATTCTTCTCCCTCTGCTGTCACCCATTTAGCATCCTTACGGATTTTATAGGTATAAGTCAAACCATCTTTTGAAACTGTCCATGATTCAGCAATAGAAGGAACCAGGTTACCATATTTATCATTAGCCAACAAACCATCTACAGCATTTGTTGTGACGAATGATGTAGAATCGATATTGCTGACGATATAATCCAAGGTTTCTGGATCTGTTTGATAAACATATTGGTAATCTTTTGCTAGTTTAGCATTATTTGAACTAGTGTTTGAACACGCAGCTAGAACTCCTGACGCTAATAAGGTAGCTCCCGCTACAGCAAGCACTTGACTTTTTTTCATTTATTTACTCCTCTTATAAATAAAGTATAGGTTATCATCAATTATATCATAGATTTCAAGAAAAGTAAACGAATTTTCAGAATATTTAGGCTTATTGATACAAAAAATCTGAAAAAGCTATTGACTGAAAATCATTTTCAAGGTATAATAATAAACGTTAAGGCGGTATAGCCAAGTGGTAAGGCACGGCTCTGCAAAAGCTTGATCGTCGGTTCAAATCCGTCTACCGCCTTCTATAACTTGATTTATCAGGTTTCATTTAAACAGAAAGCCCAATTTAAAGGGCTTTTTTCTTTTTTCCTCGAATAAATACGTATAACCTTAAAAAAACTTTTGGGACTAGGTTGGGGCTGAGTTTTTCGAGGACACAATTCCCTTTTGAAATCAACTGAAAAAAGCTTCGTCACGCCTGGTGACAAAAGCCTCTAGTTTACTCTGTTTCTTCTTCTATTTCAACTTCGGTAATTTGGACTTTTACCTTGGTAACACGTCCATTTTTCACTTTATCATTGGTTAGGATAAGCTGTTTGTTTTGGCTTACCAACTCATAGCTGAGTTTTTCAGTCGTTGGAATGGTCCCCACTCCTGTCAAATAGTAACCAGCAATGGTATCAACGTCATCACTTTCCAGTTCAACATCAAAGTAGTCATTAAAATCATTGAGATTCATGGTACCTTGAACGATATAAGTATCTTCTCCAATTTTATGAACTTCGATTTCAGCCTTATCTGTTTCGTCATCGATTTCCCCAACGATTTCTTCTAAGAGGTCTTCTAGGGTCACCAAACCAGCCATCCCACCGTATTCATCTAGCAAGATTGCCATTTGTCTTTGGGTATTGCGCAATTCTTTTAACAAGTCATCCACAAAAATAGTTTCAGGAACAAAAAGTGGATCTTGTAAGATTCTCTTCCAAACAATATTGTCAAAACCGTCCACAAAGCCCGCATTAAGGAGACTCTTGGTGTGAATAATCCCAATCACATTGTCCTTATCCCCATCATAGACAGGGATACGAGAATAATTTTGTTTTAAAATACTTTGGATGATGGTTTGACTATCATCCTGAATATCGACCATAAAGGCATCCGTTCGAGGAACCATGACTTCTCTGGCCATTAATTCGTCCAGTGAAAAGATTCCTTGTAACATTTCAATTTCGTCAGCATCTAGTGTTTCTTCACTATTGGTCAGCATGTACTCAATTTCATCACGGGTCATTTTTTCATCAGCATCGTCAAAGGTCATAGGAGTCAAGCGACTCAAGAGATTGGTAGATGCAGACAAGAGCCAAACAAAGGGACTAACTAGTTTCCCCAATCCAATAATAACTGGAGCTGTACGAATCGCCAAGGCATCCTTTAGATTAAGAGCGATTCTCTTAGGATACAATTCCCCAAAAACGATGGAAATATAAGTCAAAAATGCTAAAGACAGAAAACTTGCAACGGCATAAGCTGTTTCGCCATTTCCAAGCCAGGATGCAATTTCTCGTCCCAGAGTTTCTGCCAAACTCGCCCCTGATAAGATCGTAATCAGGGTAATCCCTACTTGAATGGTTGATAAAAAGTGATTAGGATTTTCTAGTACCTTCAGCAGACGGATATAGCGTCTATCTCCTTCTTCTGCCTTTTGTTCAACACGCGCACGGTTAAGTGAAACCATGGCCATTTCTGTGGCTGAGAAAAAAGCATTTAACACTGTCAAGATAAACAATAAAACAAATTGTAGCAACAAATTCTGACTACTTGGGTCTTCCATAGTTCTTCTCCTAAAATAGTATCTTATCCTTTATTATATCACAAAATATAGTCCAGTACATATTATTTTTCTCATACTCTTCGAAAATCTCTTCAAACCACGTCAGCTTTATCTGCAACCTCAAAGCTGTGCTTTGAGCAACCTGCGGCTAGCTTCCTAGTTTGCACTTTGATTTTCATTGAGTAACAGTATCTATTGTAGCCCTGCTTAAACTAGTAAAAAAGAACTCCTATATCCACAAGTGACATAGGAGTTTATTTTGTATTTTACTGAGTAACCGTTACTTCTCCAGTTCGGTAATCCAGTTGAAGTCCCTTTTGAACATTGGGAACTAGAACATTGAATTCCAATTCTCCGTCTGAAGACTTGGCTTCAATCTGTGAAGCTGAAGGAACTAAATCTTCGTTTGAAGCGTAGTAAAGGGTTACACGGTAACGGACACGCTTGTTTTTATCCAAGGCCTTACGTACCATGCTTTCATAGTAGTTTTGACCAGTCGAATCCTCGGCTTGCGCCTGATTTGCCCAGGCTGTTTGAACAGCAATGTTTTTAGGATTGCTTGTCGAGGCATCAAAACCATCCAAGCCACCGATTAAGGCATAGCCTAACAAGTGACCTCTATCGACCGCATGGGTATAAGTACCCTTTAGATTCTTAACCTGATGCCAGCCTGGAGGAGTCCATGAAGTCGAACCATTCCCAGTTTCTTCACGATTCTTGTACTGACGAGTAGCCTTAGACAAGAGGGCATTTGCTACGGTTGGCACTGTTTCCTTGCCCACTGTCTTTGTTTTATTATCAGCGTAAGGCTTACTTGAAACCTTGGCATCTAGATTTGTTTTATTACCATTGACGATAAAAGCACCTGAGCCATTCCACTCCAGGCTCCCTTTTATTTGACTCTTGACTGCGTCTGTTAAGACACTCTCTGCCAATTCTTGACTAGGGGCTTCAGACGCTTGTTTTTTCTGACTAAGCTTGGTTTTGGGACTATTTGGTGTCGATTGCATCTGCTTGATATAATAGCTTCCCGCAGATAAAAGCAATAACACTAGCAGTCCGATCAGTGTCTGTCTTGTTTTTTTATCCATTTTTCTCCTTATCTCTAGAAAAAGACTGGTTCTCCAGTCTAATTTCCTGTAAATTTATGAATCAATTCCTGCCATTTTGCTGGAGACAGGATAGCCCATGGATCTTGACCCTTGCCCAAGATTCCATAACCTACCATTAAACCGATTCCTAGGGCTAGAGCACCCAAAAACAGTACCAAAATGACTAGAAGTAAACGCTTGATTACGTAGCTTGATTTCTTATTCATCTTCATCACTTGCCTCAATCCGCTGAATCTTAGCACCTAGCTGCGCCAACTTCTCATGGAAACGGTAGTAACCTCTATCCAAGTGAACCAATTTACCAACTACAGTTTCTCCTTGTGCTACCAAACCTGTCAAAATCAAGGCTGCGCTGGCACGAAGGTCAGTTGAAAGAACTTCTGCCCCCTGCAAAGGTTGACCACCAACAATACGAGCTGTATCACGGATAATCTCAGAGTGCAAGCCCATGCGACGCATTTCTTCTAGATGTTGGAAACGATTTTCGAAAACTGTCTCCACCATAGTTGACTCCCCTTTTGCGACGGTCATCAAGGCTGTAAATTGAGCCTGCATATCTGTTGGAAATCCTGGGTGAGGCAAGGTTTTCACATGAACAGCTTTTAGATTTTCTAGTTGAGAGCGAACTCGAATCCCTTCAGTCTCCTCTGTCACTTCCACTCCCATTTCAAGCAACTTGGCAATCAAGGGACGGTTATGCTCCCAGACAGCGTCTCGAATCAAGACATCACCACCAGTCATAGCAGCAGCTACCATAAAAGTTCCTGCTTCGATACGGTCTTGGACTACATTGTGAGTCGTACCATGAAGTTTCTCAACACCGGTAATGGTAATGGTCTCTGTACCAGCACCCTTAACCTTAGCTCCCATTTCATTAAGGAGAATGGCTAGGTCAACAATCTCAGGCTCACGCGCAGCATTTTCAATCACTGTCACCCCATCAGCTAGGGTCGCTGCCATCATCAAGTTCTGCGTTGCACCAACACTTGGGAAGTCCATGTAGATATGAGCTCCATGTAAGCGATCCGCCTTGGCTTCGATATAACCAGCCGTCTGACTAATCTTAGCCCCCATAGCTTCTAGACCTTTCAAATGCAGATCAATAGGGCGGCTACCAATCGTACAACCACCTGGCATGGATACCTTGGCATGACCTACACGGGCAAGAATTGGTCCCAAGACAACGATAGATGCACGCATCTTGCTGACATACTTGTAAGGAGCTTCCTCAGTGATATCGCCAGTCGCGTCCACCTCAACAAGATGGGCTTCTTCATTAAAATCAACCTTGGCATTCAAACCACGAACCACCTGATTCATAGTGAACACATCTGACAAGATAGGAACATTCTGCAAGACGGTCTTTCCTTCACTTGCTAGAATAGTCGCTGCCAACAAGGGTAAGACTGCATTCTTTGCTCCTTCGATCGTAACACTTCCTACCAGACGATTATCGCCACCTTGAACCACAATTTTTTCCATACTTATTTCCTTTACTCTTGATTTTATAATAGTTCTCTAAGCGCTTCTTGCCACAACTGATACAGACTGATAAAGAAAGAACTCATGATGTAGCCCATTACAATGCTGAAAAAGGCCACTAGTAAACGAACTTTTCCTGTATTCTCAGTTGTCACTTTTAAAACCTTTTCCCATCTAACAAGATCCTTTAAAAGGTAAAAACTCACATAAATAAAGAGCATGTGACTGCTTAGAGTGAATAATAATTGAACCATTTGACTATTATACCATCTTCTCTGTTTGTGCGCTAGTTTGGAAACTTAACTTAAAACTAGGGATTGTTTTTCAAGTAATCAATTGCATCTTGTAGGGTTTTAACTGGCACAATTTTCATATCTGTCTTGATTGTTTTAGCCGCTTCTAGGGCTGTTTGGTAGTTATTTTTCGCATCAGGATGCGCTTTTTGTTCTTCTTCGCTAACAGGGTTATCTGGGGCAAAGAAAATAGCAGCACCTTCTCTAGCCGAAGCAACAACTTTCTTATCAATACCTCCAATGTCCCCCACATTCCCATCGCGGTCAATAGTTCCGGTACCGGCAACGATACGGCCATTTCTAAGACCAGGGTCAGCTATTTGGGTATAGATGGCCAGACTAAACATGAGACCTGCACTTGGACCACCGATACCGGCTGTTGAAAAGCGAATTGGGACATCACTGGTCACTTCCGTACGGTCAATCAAGCCGATTCCAATTCCATTTTTGCCATTTTCTAGAGTAATGATTTTTCCTTCTGCAGACTTGGTTTGCCCATCCTCTTCATAAGTTACCTTGACGGAGTCCCCTAGTTTTTGAGAATTGACGTAATCAATCAAGTCTTTGGAACTGTCGAAGGTTTGATCATTGACTGCTGTGACCGTATCAGAGATGTTGAGAATCCCTTTAAAGGTCGAATTATCCGTCACAGTCAAAACATAAACCCCAAGATATTTTAGTTCAATATCCTTACCAGCTGTTTTTAGCCCTTGATACTTAGCCATATTTTGCGATGTTTGCATGTAGAATTGATTGATCCGCATAAATTCAATATCGGAAGATCCACCTGTAGTCTCCTGAGCACTACGAATATCTGTAAAAGGCGTCAACCAAGCATAAATCATATGGGCTAAAGTAGCGTGCTGGACACCAACCGTAACGAATTGATAGGCACCAGCTTCCTTATCTTCTGTGTCATTTACTTTAAGGACTTGGCGAATATCTTCCGAACCACCTGGAACTTCTATATAGTAGGGCAAGGGCACTACAAATGCCAAGAAAGTCACAATTAAGGCCGCAATGACATATAAGGGCCATCTAATCTTTTTTTTCATTTTTTATTTCCTCCAAAATACTCTCAGGAACATAGCAGGTAATATCCTGACCAAACTTCAAAAGTTCTCTAACACCGGATGAACTGAGATAGAGATGTTCAGGTCGACTATGTAAATAAATGGTCTCTATATTAGGAGACAGCTGATGGTTGTAGTAATCAAAACTGGCTTCATATTGCAAATCCGACGCATTTCTCAAGCCTCGCACTAGGAAAGTAGCCCCCAGTCTTTTTGCAACATCAACCACCAATTCATCATGAGAAAACACGACTTCAACATTCCCCAAATGTTCCAAAGCCGTTTCTAGCCCTCGTTTACGATTTTCGATAGGAAGAAATCCTTGTTTGTGGGGATTAAAAAAAATACCCACATAGAGCTTATCAAAGAGTTTGCTCGCCCGTTCAATGATATCCAGATGCCCATTTGTCATCGGATCAAATGAGCCTGTGAATAAGCCAATCTTATCTGACATAGACTGTCACCTTACTAATTCCATAAATCTTTTCCTTCCAGATGCCCAGGCAGGCAATTTCTTCTGGAAGTTCAACGGCCTTATCCGTCTCACACACGACCATGACATCTTTAGAAAAAAGCTCCCTCTCAGCCATTTTTTCAATATCTGCTACGATTTGTTCCTTGGCATAAGGAGGGTCTAAGAAGATGAGATCAAATTCCCCAGATACCTGTTCCAACGCCCTTTCTGCATCCATCTTGAGGAGTTGAAATTTTCCAACTTCCTTGGTCATCTGAATATTTTCAGCCACGATGGTCTGAGCCTTACGGTCTCGCTCCACCAAAACAGCGCTGGACATGCCTCGCGATACTGCCTCGATAGATAAGCCACCACTACCTGCATAAAGGTCCAAGACTCGCCCCCCTTCAAAGTAGGGACCAATCATGTTAAAAATGGCTCCCCTAACCTTATCCGAAGTAGGTCTTGTCGTCTTGCCTTCTAGTGTCTTGAGGGGACGTCCCCCATAGATTCCTGATACGATTTTCATACCGTTTATTATACCAAATTATGGACGAAAAGAGAAAGAAAACCGAACCTTGCGGTTCGATTCTCTACAAAATATTTTCGTAAGTATCGCGGACTTCTTGAGGCCAAACACTTGTTTGCACTTCTCCGATGTGTTTCTTGCGAAGTAGGAACATGGCCATACGAGATTGTCCAATTCCCCCACCGATTGTCAATGGGAATAAGCCATTCAACAAAGCCTTGTGCCATTCCAATTCCAAGCGGTCTTCATCACCTGTGATTTCTACCTGACGGCGAAGGGTTTCTTCATCTACACGAATCCCCATAGAAGACAACTCAAAGGCTCCACCCAGAGACTCATTCCAGACAAGAATATCACCATTTAGACCCTTGTAGCCATTTTCAGACTCACTTGTCCAGTCATCGTAGTCTGGTGCACGTCCATCGTGCGGTTTACCGTCTGGTAATTCACCACCGATACCGATTAAGAAGACTGCTCCAAATTCTTTACAAATAGCATTTTCACGTTCTTTCGGTGTCAAGTCTGGGTAGCGTTCTACCAACTCTTCTGTGTGGATAAAAGTGATTTGTTTTGGCAAGATAGACTCGATGTCATAGCGAGCTTCAACAGCTAGCTCAGTAAGGCGAATAGCCTTGTAAATCTTCTCAACTGTTTCTTTTAGATAAGCGATATTGCGTTTACCATTTGGGATAACTTTCTCCCAGTCCCACTGGTCAACATAAACAGAGTGGGTCGCATCCAGCGAATCTTCGTCTGGACGAAGGGCCTTCATGTGGACAAAAAGACCTTCTCCCTCACCGAAACCAAAACGGGCCAAGGTATGGCGTTTCCATTTGGCAAGGGAGTGCACCACTTCATAAGTAGCATCAGGAATTTGGAGAACCTTGACCGATACGGCATTCTCCACACCTGATAAATTATCCTGCATCCCGTCGCCGACCCTGCTCAAGATAGGACCTTGAACTTCGACAACTTCTAACTTATCTTTCAAATACTGGGTAAAAGTGTTTTTGACAAAGGAAATCTCTTCTTGTTGATGAATAAAACTTTTCTTCATAAACTACTCCTCAAAAAATTAATTAAAAGCATTATACACCTATTTCCAAGAAAAGAAAAGAGCAAATATAAAAAAATCAGTGCTCCTTCGAACACTGATGTTAGGGGCCTTTTAGTCATTACGACCAAAGATACGTAAAATACTTAGGAAGAGATTGATAAAATCAAGATAGATACTGAGAGCCATTGACACAACCCAACCTGTCGCTACACGACCTTGTGATTGCTCATAAGCAAGGCGAATCCTTTGGTTGTCCCAAGCAATCAGCCCAGAGAAGACCAAGACCATGGCTACGCTGATCATATAATCAAAGAAACTACTAGCCAAGAAAATATTAACTACCATGGCAATCAGCAAACCGATAAGAGCAGCCATCATCGCTCGACCAAGGCCACTCAAATCTTTCTTGGTGAACATACCAACTGCCGCCATGACAAAGAAGAGAAGGGCGCTCGACACAAAGGCGGATAAAACTGTACCTGGAGTATAGAAGGCCACCACAAAACTGAGGGTAAAGCCGTTTAAAACGGAGTAAAGCAAAAATACTGGAAGAGCCGCTGGACTATTCTTTAAGGCCATGTTACTAGCAACGAAAACCAAGGCCAACTCCGCAAAAGTAGCAATGGTCAACCAGAGACGTCCCTGCATCAAAAAGTAAACCAACTGAGATTGAAAGACCGTCAACATAAGACCTGATACTAAAGCGGATAGTCCGATTCCCAGACCAACAAAGGCATAAACCTTAGCGTAAAATTGATTAAGACCTGCGCGGTCATGAATAATAGTGTGATTCATCTTTTCTCCTTTTCTATGAATGTCTTTCCTTGATTATAACAAAGAAAGTTAAAATTAGCTTAAATGGAAAATTAAAATACCGGCTGCAACGGCAACATTCAAACTCTCTGCCTTACCCTTCATGCTAATGTGAACCAACTGGTCTGCACTTTCAGCCATAAGGGGACTAATTCCTTGACCCTCATTCCCCATAACTAGTACAAAATTTTCTATAGGAACCAGTTCTCTGTAATCAACAGAATCTTTAGATAGGGTTGTTGCCAGCACTGGGATAGCAACCTCTTTGGTTTCCTTAAGAAGCGCTTGACTCGACATCCGGTAAATAGGCAGATGAAAATGACTGCCTTGCATCGAACGTAAGGTCTTGAGACTGTAGATATCTGCCGATTTATCTGAAACAATTACTCCAGTAAAGCCTGCTGCATCCGCAGTTCGAATGATGGTTCCTACATTACCAGGATCTTGCACATCTTCCAAAAACAAGAACTTGCCCTGATTCAAATCAACTTGTTCTACTTCTTCTTTTTGAACCACCGCAACAATGCCCTGTGGAGTCTGAGAATCCGCCAAATCTAGCAAAATATCCTCTGACACCCAGACAGTTTGCGGAAAAGCAGCTAACTGATCTCGGTAATTTTCTAGGGCAAAGATTTTCTCAATCGTCACTCCAGCTTGGATAGCTTCTTCAAACAAGTGCCAGCCTTCAATCAAATAGGCAGACTTGCGGTATTTTTTTTGGTGTAATTTCTTGGCATTTTTTACCACAGAATTGGCTTTTGAGGTTATAATAGTCATAGAAATATTATAACACAATCAAAGGGGTTTGGTATGCAAAAGGTTAGAATGATTGCCCAAGGTAGGGTACAGGGAGTCGGCTTTCGTTGGGGTGTTTACAGCTTGGCACTTGAAATTGGTGGCATCACAGGTCGGGTATGGAATAACGACGATGGCACAGTGGAAATATTAGCCCAAGCAGACTCATCTGCTACCATGGCAAAATTTATCCAAGAAATCCGCAAAGGACCCACACCTTTTTCAAAAGTCAGCTACTTAGATGTCAAACTAAGCAACTTTCCTCCCTACCCTGACTTTAAAATCGCAAATTAGGTCTCTAGAACTATTGTATATTTTGTAAAAAAACAGTAGAATAGAAAGGTATTATTTTTAAAAGAAGGAATGAACAAATTGAAAGCTATTAAACGTTTTGCCCTCTCAGCTATGGGAGTGGCTATGTTGCTAGTCTTAACTGGCTGTGTCAATGTCGATAAGGCAACAGGCCAGCCAACAGGATTGGTTTGGAATACTATCGGAGCGCCTATGGCTGAAGCTATCAAGTACTTCGCCAATGACAAGGGACTTGGTTTTGGTGTTGCTATCATCATCGTAACCATTATCGTGCGCTTGATTATCTTGCCTCTTGGTATCTACCAATCATGGAAGGCAACGCTTCACTCTGAAAAGATGAACGCCCTCAAGCACGTCCTTGAGCCACACCAAACGCGTCTCAAAGAAGCAACTACCCAAGAAGAAAAACTCGAAGCCCAACAAGCTCTCTTTGCTGCTCAAAAAGAGCACGGCATCAGCATGTTTGGTGGTGTAGGATGTTTCCCTATCCTCCTTCAAATGCCTTTCTTCTCTGCAATTTACTTTGCTGCCCAACATACTGAAGGTGTTGCTCAAGCAAGCTACCTAGGAATTCCTCTAGGTTCTCCAAGTATGATTTTGGTTGCCTTCGCTGGTATTCTTTACTATCTTCAATCGCTCCTTTCACTTCACGGAGTAGAAGATGAAATGCAAAGAGAACAAATCAAGAAAATGATTTACATGAGCCCACTCATGATCGTCGTCTTCTCCCTCTTCTCACCAGCTAGTGTCACACTTTACTGGGTTGTCGGTGGTTTCATGATGATTCTCCAACAGTTTATCGTCAACTATATTGTTCGTCCAAAACTTCGCAAAAAAGTCCGTGAAGAACTAGCCAAGAACCCACCAAAAGCAAGTGCTTTCTCTACACCAAGTGGACGAAAAGACGTTACTCCTGAACAACCAACTGCTATCACAAGCAAGAAAAAACACAAAAATCGCAACGCTGGAAAACAACGTTCGAGATAAGAAGAAAGGCTCTTTGTCAACTGTAGTGGGTTGAAGAAAAGCTAAGATCGAGAAAGGACACATTTCGTCCTTTCTTTTTTGATA